>JAITGW010000112.1 GCA_031280325.1 Oscillospiraceae bacterium | reverse complement strand
ATGGGAGATTTCGGCACGGCGCTGGTGTTCTTCGTGACGTATCTCGTGATCGCGTTCATGCGCTCCGGAGATTTCGCGACGGTATTTCTCAGCGTTGCGGGGGCGGCTCTGGCGGGATTTCTCGCGCTGACCGTAAAGCCGTATATAAAAGCGAGATTCGCGGTTTGGGGTCACGTGTGGGAGGATACGGCAAACCGCGGCTATCAGCAGACGCGGACAATGGCGGCGGCGGCGTCCGGCGGGCTATTCGGTTCGGGTGCGGGAAAGGGCTGGCTCAAGCGGATTTTCGCAGCTGACACCGATCTTGTGTTCGGCATGGTGGCGGAGGAGCTCGGGCTTGTCGTCGCCCTGTCATGCGTGCTTGCCCTTGTAGCGCTCGTAGTGTATGCATGGAGCAACGGAAAGCGCGCGCGCAGCTCGTTTTACGTAATCGCGGCTTGCGCCGCGGGTACGCTGATGACCTTACAGGCGGCGCTGAACGTGCTTGGCTCGGTGGATATTCTGCCGCTGACGGGAGTGACGTTTCCGTTTGTCTCAAAGGGCGGGACAAGTCTTGTCACAAGCTTCGGGCTTTTGGCGTTCATAAAGGAGGCGCAGCGTGAAAAGGATTAAGCGGCGCGCGCTGTTCGCCGTGGCGGTATCCATGCTGCTGCTCCTTGGTACGGCGCTCTATGTATTGAAATTTCTCGTATACGGCGGGAGTTGGGCGGCAAGCCGCGTAAGCTTTGCCGTATGGCAGGGAGACGCGGCGGCGCGCGGTCGGATACTCGGGCGGAATGGCGAGGTGCTGGCGGATATAAAAGACGGCAGACGCGTGTTTTCCTCCGACACGGTCACGGCCCAGGCGACTCTCCACGTCGTGGGAGACGCGGAGGGGAAAATCGGTACGGGCGCGATGAGCGTATACCGCTCAAAGCTCATCGGCTACAGTCCGATTTTCGGAATTTACGGGCCTGATACCAGCGGCGGGGATGTGACGCTCACGATTGACGCGAAGGCGTCCGCCGCGGCTTACCGCGCGCTTGACGGGCGCCGCGGCGCTGTCGTTGTCATAAACTATGAGACGTGGGAGGTAATTTGCCTCGTGTCCGCGCCGTCGTTCGACCCCGGTTCGCCGCCTGGCGATATTGATACGAATCCTGAATATGAGGGAGCCTATCTCAACCGGGCAATATCCTCGACGTTTACGCCCGGCTCGACGTTCAAGCTTGTGACGGCCGCGGCCGCGATCGAGAATATCCAGGATCTTGAAGAGCTGATTTTTCACTGCTCCGGCGGGATTGAAATTGACGGGCAATGGGTCAAATGCGCCGGGAGGCACGGCGCCGTTAATTTTGAAACGGGACTGGCGCATTCCTGCAACGCGGTGTTTGCGGAGCTTGCGGTGCGGCTTGGCGCACAGACGCTTTGGGAATACGCGAAAGAGCTTGGGCTTACAGAGCCGTTTTCGGTCGGAGGAATCGCAACGGCATCAGGCAAATTTGACCTTGCGGACGGCAAATTTGAGCTTGCGTGGAGCGGAATCGGTCAGTACAATGACCTTGTGTCACCCATTGCGATGACGCGCCTGTGCGGGGCGATTGCCTCCGGAGGAAATACGGCGCGCCTGGAGCTTTCTGACGCAGAAGGGATCAGCCTCACCTCCGGAACCCGAAGGCTTTTGAATGCGTCCACCGCGGCGAGGTTAAAGGAGCTTATGCTAAACAATGTTGAGTCCGCTGCCGACGATATGTTTCCCGGACTTATTGTCGGCGCCAAGTCCGGCACGGCGGAGGTTGGCGGAGGAAAAGAGCCGCATGCGTGGTTTGTCGGATTTTTGGATGACCCGCAGCAGCCTTACGCCTTTGCGGTTATCGTTGAGAACGGCGGAGCGGGGCGAACCGTTGCGGGCGCAGTGGCAAATAAAGTCTTGCAGGAGCTTGTGAAATAAGAAGCAACCCGCCAAAAACGGCGGGTTGCCTCATTTTTTCCGGGTGGTGACCGCCGCTGTCAGCCGGCCGATTTTTTTCATGGCAGCCCAAAGTGTCCGATCTGTCATGACAGCAAGCGCAAGCATCTCGAAATATCACTGAGCGGCAGACGCTAAGTTTTCATTCTCATGACCCGCATTGCGTTTAATACCGCGAGCAGGGCAACGCCGACGTCGGCGAACACGGCTTCCCACATTGTCGCGATTCCAAACGCGCCGAGCAGAAGGAACGCCCCCTTTATTCCCAGTGTGAAGATAATGTTCTGCCACACGATTTTCTTGGTGTAGCGCGCAATTTTTACCGCGTCGATAAGCTTTGAAGGCTCATCAGTCATCAGCACCACGTCGGCGGCTTCAATCGCGGCGTCAGAGCCGAGTCCGCCCATTGCGATGCCAATATCAGCGCGCGCGAGTACGGGCGCGTCATTGATTCCGTCACCGACAAACGCAAGCTTGGATTTTGGGTTTTTCCCCAGCTCCAGCCTCTCGAGCCAGCCAACCTTATCTCCGGGCAAAAGCTGCGCGTGAGCTTCGCCGACACCAAGCTCCTCCGCAATCGCGAGCGCGGTATGCTCATTATCGCCTGTGAGCATAACGATTTTTCGTATACCGAGGGATTTCAGCCCGGCGATTGCGGCGGCGCTGTCGGGCTTTACCTCGTCTGCGATGACGATTGTCCCGGCGAAAGCGCCGTCGGCAGCTATGTAGACTGTTGTGCCGCGGGCGCAGGACGGCTCATAGGCAACATGCTCGGAGTCCATAAGCTTGCCGCTGCCCGCGAGGATCTGACGACCATCAACCGCCGCGCGGACGCCGTGACCGGAAATCTCCGTAAAGCCGGAAATTTTGCTTTTGTCAATATCAGTCCCGCACGCCCTGACGATTGATTGCGCGATCGGATGATTTGACCAGCTCTCGGCATGGGCGGCGAGTGAGAGCAGTTCTTGCCTTGTGAAGCCGTCCGAAGGATTAACGCTCACGACCTGAAATACTCCGCGGGTCAGCGTTCCGGTTTTGTCAAACACAACGGTGTCAAGCTTGGACAGAGCCTCCAGAAAATTGCCGCCCTTGACAAGGATTCCTCGGCGGGACGCCGCGCCGATTCCACCGAAAAATCCCAGCGGAATAGAGATAACAAGCGCGCAGGGGCAGGAGATTACGAGAAAGATCAATCCGCGGCGAAGCCATTCGCTCCACCCGCCGCCGAAAATCAGCGGGGGAACTGCCGCGAGCAGCGCGGCGACGATGACGACGGCGGGAGTGTAATATCGCGAAAATGACGTAATAAAGCTTTCGGTGGGCGCTTTTTTGCTTGCGGCGCTCTCTACAAGCCTGATGATTTTCGAAACGGTGGACTCTCCGAAGGATTTAGTCACACGAATGCGCAGCACGCCGCTTTGGTTAATGCAGCCGGACATGACGTCATCGCCCGGGCGGACAGAGCGCGGGACGGATTCCCCGGTAAGCGCTGTTGTGTCAAGCATCGCTTCGCCGTGCTGGACAGTTCCGTCGAGAGGGATTTTTTCGCCAGGTCGCACGACGATAATGTCGCCGACGCCGACCTGCTCCGGCGGAACTGTCGACGTGACGCCGTCACGCTCCAGCGAGGCGGCGTCGGGGCGTATATCCATAAGATCCGCAATGGATTTTCTGGAGCGGCGAACAGCAAGCTCCTGAAAAAACTCGCCGATTTGATAGAAAAGCATGACTCCGGCGGCTTCCGCCGTCTCGCCGATGATAAACGCGCCGACTGTTGCGATTACCATAAGGAAATTCTCGTCGAAAATCTGTCCGCGGGCGATATTGCGCAGCGCTTTCCAAATCACCTCGCCCCCAAGCAGAGCATAACTGACAAGGAACACAGAAAGCCTTATTGGCTTTGTAAACGGCGCGAT
>JAITGW010000111.1 GCA_031280325.1 Oscillospiraceae bacterium | reverse complement strand
TCCGCGCCCGATGAGGGTTACCCGCGCCGGAAACCGCACGTACCGCGCTGAACACTGCGCGGTATTGCTCCGCGCCGGCCCCTCCATCCATAAGCTCCTGGTTCGCCTCAAGAAAAATTCCCGCCGCAGTCTTGATTACCCACATCCCGACGGCGGCGGCGATTATCACATCAGCCAGCGCAGAGCCAGTCCCCGATGATATAATAAGCCCCGCAATAACGCCCAGGGAAATCAGCACGTCACCCGCCATATTCTTCGCGCTCGCGCGTATCATTGCCGATCCGGAGCGCCGATACAGCGCATATTGGCTGCACGCAAGGGCAAGCTTTCCCGCGATGGACACCGCGGCCGCGATTATCGCGATCGTACCCGGCGCCTTAGGTTCCGCTCCGGAAAGCATATTCGTCACAGAGCCGATAATAAGCTGCGCTCCCGCAAAAAACAATATAAACGACAGCACAGCAACCGATACAGTCTCCGCCCGCGCGTGTCCCCACGGATGCTCCGCGTCCGCGGGCCGCGCCATGATTTTAACAACGGCAAGCGTAACAACGGCGATAAGCACATCCGCCGATGAATCTATCCCGTCGCCAAGGAGCGCCGCGCTGCCGGAGATAATTCCGACAGCAAGCTTAAGCGCGGCGAGAACCGCGTTTCCAACAAGCGCTGTGATCGCCGCCGCGCGGATATATTTTATATCCGGCGCGCCGCCGCGCCTCGGCGCCATATCCTTTACGGACATGCGGGTATTGCGTCTCATCATTTTTCAGCCTCCGCCGGCGTATTTTCTCTTTGAAGATATGCTTACGCGGTCATAATATTCACCGCACTCTTATGCTGACCGTCGATATGAGGTTCATAAGCGCGTGGAGTATCGCGGGCGTTATCATAGTCCCGCTCCACTCATAGCTCCAGCACAGCGCCATCGACGCCGGCAGAAATTGCAGAAAATACACCCATGCCGCGCCGGAATTACCGCCGGCAAGATGCGGCCACGCGCGGTACAGCGAGAAAACAAGCGCGGAAACTATATACGCCGCAACACGGCTTTTTGTGCGGAGCGTTCCGAACAGAGCGCCGCGGAACATCGTTTCCTCGGCTATCGGCGAGAGCACGATTGCCACGACAAGCATAACGTCCGTATCAAGACGAATCCCCTCAAACACCGCCGCAAGCTCCGGCGCGGCGACGCTCTGCCCGGAAAAAAGGGCGATCAGCGTGTTGATTCCCCAGCGCACAAAGAAATAAAACGCATATCCCAAAATCAGCGCCTGAATCACGCGGAAAGGAGACTTTATCGCCCCGCCCAGCGACGCACCCCAATATCTGCTGAGGCAGCACAGTAAAATCACGGCGCTGATTATGAACACGATAAGGTTAATTTTCAGCGGGGAGAAATATATGCCCACGGCGCGCAGCACCGCGTCGGCCGCGAAATAGAGCAGTATCGCGTGAACCGCGATATAGCAAACGCCGATTATGCGCTCATAATGCGCCATGGGAAACGGGAAACCATGCGTAGTATTTCGTCTCATATCCTTATTCCTTTATCTCTTTTTGCAGCTGATACAGCAGATTCATCGCCTCTATCGGCGTGAGCGTGTTGAGATCCGCGCCGCGCAGACGCTCCGCCACGCTGTCAAGCCTCGTGTCGAGCAGCATGAGCTGTCCGTCGTCATCCGCTACGGGCGCCGGCGCGCGTTCCTCTGCGCCGCCGCCGCGCAGCGCATCCATAACCTCCCGCGCGCGTTTTACCGCGCTTTCCGGCAGACCGGCAAGCCGCGCAACATCGATTCCATAGCTGTCCCGCGCGCCGCCCGGCGTAATTTTGCGCAGGAAAATAAGCTCCCCTCCGCGCTTTTTTGCCGTAATCGCAAAGCATTTCACACCGGAATATTCGCTCTGCGCGTCCGAGAGCTCGTGATAATGCGTGGAGAAGAGTGTTTTCGCGCCCAGACGCCGCTTGTCCGCGCAGTATTCGAGTATTGCCCGCGCAATCGCCACACCGTCATATGTGGATGTTCCGCGCCCGATCTCGTCCAGTATAATCAAACTTCTGCGCGTCGCGTTTTTCAGTATTTCCGCAGACTCGGTCATCTCGACCATGAACGTGCTCTTCCCCGTCGCGAGATCATCAGACGCGCCGATACGCGTGAAAATCCTGTCCACAACGCCAATTTCGGCGGAGCTTGCCGGAACAAACGATCCGACCTGCGCCATAAGCGCAATGAGCGCCGTCTGGCGCATATACGTCGATTTCCCCGCCATATTCGGCCCCGTGATAACTGCCGCGATGCTGCCGCGATCATCTAAATATGTGTCGTTCGGAACGAACAAATCTTCCGTCCGCGTAAGCTCCACGACCGGGTGACGCCCTGCCTTGATGTCTATCACCGCGCCCGCGCTTACCTCGGGCATTACATAGTTATTCTTCGCCGCCGCCTCCGCAAGCGAGGAGAACGCGTCAACGCGCGCAGTTTTCTCGGCTGTCTCCAGTATTCTTTCGGATTGTGCCACAATTTTTTCGGTTATAGCGCTAAATATTTCATGTTCAATTCGCCCTGAACGCTCCTTTGCGGACAGGAGCTCCGCCTCAAGCTCCTTTATTTCCGCGGTCACAAATCTCTCCGTGGCGGCGAGCGTCTGCCGCCGCTCATACCCCTCCGGCACATCCTCCGCTTTGGAGCGCGGTATTTCGATATAATACCCGAACACTCGGTTGTAGCCGACCTTGAGCTTGATTCCCGTGCGCTCACGCTCGCGCCGCTCGATCTCCGCCATCGCTCCTCCGCCATCGCGCACAAGCGCACGCAGCCTGTCAACCTCCTCGGAAAAGCCGTCGCGTATTATTCCGCCCTCCCGCGTCGCAATCGGCGCGTCCCGGCTTATCGTCGCTACGATCTCGTCACGTATGTCCGTAAGCGGGTCAAGCGCCGCAATATCCCGCAACATAGCGGATTTTACCCCCGACATATTCGGTACAAGCTCCTCCAGCGCCGAAATGGCGGCTGCAAGCGCCAGCAAATCACGCGCGTTGGCAGAGCCATACGCAAGCTTGCCGGTCATGCGCTCCAAATCTCCCAC
>JAITGW010000188.1 GCA_031280325.1 Oscillospiraceae bacterium | reverse complement strand
TTTTCCGGGCAGGTGGGCGCGACGGCGTATAACACCTGCGGCAGCGTTACGGAGCAGCCGAGACCATGCGGCACATGGAATTTTGCGCCGAGGCTGCGTCCAATGTCGTGCGCGAGGTGGCACAGCGCGCCGCTCATGGCGATTCCGCCGAGGGTTGAAGCGAGCATCATACTTCCCCTGTAGGATATATCTGAGCCGTTTTCCACTGCGGCGGAGAGATTTTTTGCCACAAGCCTAATCCCTTCCCGACCCATAATTTCTGAAAACGGATTGGCTCGGGCAGAAGTATACGACTCTATGCAGTGACACAGCGCATCCATGCCGGTCATGGCGGTAACTGAGGGAGGCAGACTGAGCGTCAGCTCCGGGTCGACGATGCCAAGCGTTACGGCGCAGCCGATTCCGGCAATATTTGTCTTGATTCCGCGTTCCGTATCGGTGATGACGCCGCCGGGAGTAGCCTCGCTTCCCGTTCCGGCGGTGGTGGGGATGACGACAAGCGGTACGCTTTGTTTGGTAACGACTCCCTCGCGCCCATAATATTGCTTCAGAGGCGGGGGATTTGCAATCAGCAGCGTTGCGCCCTTTGCGGTATCAAGACTGCTGCCACCGCCGACGCCGACAACGCAGTCCGCGCCGGAAGACACGCCGAGCGCGGCGGCAGACTCTACCGACCAGTCAGGCGGATCGGCAAGAACGTCGCCAAATGTGACGGCCTCAAGTCCGGCCGAGCGAATGTATTCAATAATATTCTCGGATATACCGGAAGCCTTGACTCCTTTATCGAACACGACAAGGGCTTTTTTGCAGCCGAGCTTTATCAGCTCCGCGCCGACGTTTTTTGATGTGCCCGCGCCGAAGATTATCGGATTTGGACTGTTCCAGTTTGACGGCATGATTTTCTCCTTTTCAGAACAATTTTTTATACCGCGCGCCGGAGTATCGGCGTGATGCGCGGACAGGTCAGCGATTGCGGCAGTGACAGGCGGCATTCGCGGTTCCCGAGTTCGAAAGAGCGACTAAAGGAAGCGCCTGCGCCGTGAGCGCGCAGCCGAAAACGGGCGGAGCCGCGATGCTATAGCGCGCAGTCAAGCACGGGGAGAGATCCGAAATCCGGAGCGTCCGCTTGTATTACCGTCACGGTGTTATTTGTTCACGCCAAAACGTGTTCGGCGATTCATCGAGGCACATCCAGATGTGCTTGTGATATGTATATTCATCCAGAACGAGAATTGAATTTTCCTTTGTCCAGCCGGACGCTTTCCGCCCGCCCCACGGTGTTTCCGGAACGATTTCAAGGTGCTGGTTAATCCACGCCGTGCCCACGTCAAGCTCATTTATTATGAGCATTCCGCGGCGATAATCCCGAGTCCACACCGACGCGCACAGACCATAGCTGCTCTCGTTGACGAGCGCTGCGGCTTCATCCGCGGATTTGACCTTGTACACGCCCACGACAGGGGCAAAAATTTCCTCGCGCATGAGCTCTATGCGATTGTCGTAAACCTCGAAAATATGCGGCATGACATATGCGCCGCATTGAAGCTCATCCGGCAGTGCCTGCCCGTACAGCAGCGTACAGCCGTCGCGCTTTGCGCCATTGATATAACGCTCCGCGGTCTCGCGGCACTTCATATAAGCCAGCGGACCAAGCATGGTTTCAGGATCTGTCGGGTTACCGATGCGGAGCCGCTTCGCCGCCGCGACAAAGCGGGAGACGAACTCGTCGTAAATGCCCGCCTGCACGTAAAAGCGGCTGGGTGAGCCGCAGTTTTGTCCGGAGTTGAAGAACGCCGCATATACCGCCGCCTCAACCGCGCCGTCCAAAAAGGCGTCGTCAAGTACGATGAATGCGTTCTTTCCGCCAAGCTCCGCCGCGACGGGCATGACCTTATCGGCGGCAAGCGATAGAATGCGTTTTCCGACGGAGGAATCCCCGGTGAAGCTCACCTTGTCAACGCCGGGGTGTGTGACAATCGCTTCGCCCACATCGCTGCCGGGGCCGGTGAGGATATTTACAACGCCGTCGGGAATGCCGGCCTTGATGATGTATTCGCCGAGCCGCAGCACCGTCAGCGGCGCGCAGGAGGCGGGCTTGAGTATGCAAGTGTTGCCCATGATAAGCGCCGGGGCAAGCTTTGACACCGCCGTGACAAGCGGGAAATTCCACGGTGAAATCAACCCCATGACGCCGTGCGGCTCGCGCACGGTCATGACTCGGGCGTTGGGGTTAGCTGAAATCGTAAGTCCTGTCATGCTTCTGCCAAGCCCGGCCATAAACTCAAATTCACCTATTGCCGCGGGAATGTCAAAGCGGCTCGTTTTGCCGACAGGACCGCCGTACTGCGCGGTCTCAAGCGAGACAAGCTCGTCAAAATTTTCTCGAATGAGCGCGGCGAGGCGGTTCAGCTTATCCGCTCGCTCGCCGATATACGTGTTTTTCCAGATCTTTTTTGCCCGCGACGCTGCCGCGACCGCAAGATCGACATCCTCGGCGGTGCAGCGCGGGACAGAGGCCGCAACGCTTCCGTCGTGGGGATTAATTACATCCATCATACCGCCGCGCGCCGCGCCGGTGAGCCTTCCATCGATAAGAATTTTATATTCTGACATGCTGCTCAACTCCTTGTTATTCATACTTTACGCAAACGAGCTTTTGATCCGTGAATTCCGCCAGACCGAAAATTCCGCCCTCCTTGCCGATTCCGCTCTCGCGGATTGAGGTTCCCCAGGGCTGCTCGTTCGTGAGCATTTGGCAGTTAAGGAACACCGCGCCGACATGGAGCTTGTCGATGAGCTTCATTCCGGCGCCGATATTCCGCGTCCACACGTGGGCGCACAGCCCATAGCGTGAGTCGTTTGCCGCTGCGATTACATCGTCTGCGTCCGTGAATTTTATGACAACCGCAACAGGCCCGAAAATTTCCTCCCGTGCGGCTTTCATGTTGTGGGTACAGTTCGCAAGAATTGTCGGAGTGATGAAAAACCCGTCATCACTCGCGCTGCCGCCGGTGATGAGGCGCGCGCCCTCTTCCAGCGCGGAGCCGATATACCCCATGACCTTATTCTGATGTTCGCGCGAGACCATGGGTCCCATTTGCACGGATTTATCCTGCGGATTGCCGAGCTTCAGGCTCTCGGCATAAGCCTTGAATTTTACTATGAACTCGTCATACACGCGCTCGTGCACATAATAGCGTCCCGGACCGGAGCAGTGCTGACCGGAATTGTTGAACTGACGCCAGGCCAGAACCTTCAGGCACGCGTCAATATCAGCGTCGGCATAAACAAGAACGGGATTGTTGCCGCCGAGCTCCATGACGCATTTTTTCACGGTCGGAGCGGCTGCCGCCAGTATCGCTTTGCCCGTTTCGGACGAGCCGGTGAAGCCGACAAGGTCAACCTCCGGATGAGACGCCATCGCGGCGCCGACGACGCCTCCCGCGCCGGTGACAATGTTCACGGCTCCGGGCGGAAGCCCCTCCGCCTTTGAGATGACCTCAATGAATTTGAGCCCGATTGCGGAGTTGACGCTTGGCGGCTTGATGACGCAGGTGTTACCGAGGGAGAGCGCCGGAGCGAGCTTTACGGCGGTCATAATTGTCGGAAGATTCCACGGGATGATAAATGAAATTACGCCGACGGGGTGGTATTTCACGAACGAGAGCGTGCCGCCGGGAACGGGAATCTCGCTGCCCGTAAGGCGGTGCGCCGCGTTCGCGCTCCACTCAAATTTATCGGCGGCGCCCATGCAGACGCCAAACGCGTCGCCATACGGCGTTCCGTGTTCGCAAACCTCCATCATCGCCATTTCATCGGCGTGTTCGCGTATCAGCGCCGCGATACGAAGCATGACCTTGCTGCGCTCTGACTGGGAAAGCGCGCTCCAGCCCGGGAACGCTTTGCGCGCGGAGATGACGGCGGCGTCAACATCCCGCGCGTCGGAGGAGGGTACGGAGGCGAAAGTCTCGCCCGTCGAAGGGTTTTGCGTCGTCATTCTTCCGCCGGATATTGAGGGAACCCACGCGCCGCCGATGTATTGGTTCATTTCAAGCATATAATCTCCTCCGGAAATTCATTATTTGTCTATTATGTGCTATTGTACCACTGCCAGAGGAAAAAATCTTTGCACAATTCACACAAAAAGCACAGGACGGATTTGTGCAAAACGACCAAAAAGGGAGAGCGCCTATAATGAACTATTGAAAAAATCCAAGGAGCTGTGGTATACTATCTTTAATTGTTTAAGCTGGTTAAATCATATTTTTGAGAGGCGCTGTATGGAAAA
>JAITGW010000098.1 GCA_031280325.1 Oscillospiraceae bacterium | reverse complement strand
CCGCCGCCTTCGCGAGAACCGCAGCATAGCGTATCATCAATACGCTGAGTTTTCATCGAGTCTGGGCGGCATCGGCTCCGATCTCGGCGCGTCGCTGGGCTATGAGCCGGAGCTTGAGGGAAAGCTGCGCAGATTTATGCACTCGCGCGGCGTTGCGGCTGACGCCGCCGTATTCCGCGACAGCGGCGGGCGGCTGCACGCCGAGGTGATCGGCGCAGAGGCAAAGACGATAACGAACGAAGAGCGTTGGCTGGACAAAATCTCAACGGCGCTTGGCGCGCGCATGTGCGCGCGGGTGAATGCCATGGATTCCGGGCATATCGACCTGCTTGAGGCGGAGCCGCTTGCGGCTGTAATAGGACACTCACGCGTCAGCAGCGACGGGGAAACAATCAGCGGCGACCAGCAGACGTTCTTCAAGACCGAGGAGGGCGCGCTGTACATACTTCTGTCCGATGGGATGGGACGCGGCGAAGGGGCGTTTAAGGCAAGCTCCGACACGATAAGAATTCTTGAGCGCTTTCTTAAAGCGAACGTCGCGCCGGAGACGGCTGTGCGGATGCTGAACGACATTATGCTGCTGAAAAACGAAGACGAGCTTGTATCTGCAACGGTGGATCTTGCGCGGCTTGACCTTTTCACCGGAGAGATGACGCTGTATAAATACGGCGCGGCGCCGTCGTTTATAAAAAACGGTAAAAACGTAAAAACGGTGCGAGGACACAGCATGTCGCCCGGCATTCTTCTCCCGCCGGGAAATCTTCCGGACAAGCTGCGCGTCTGTCTGCGGCCGGGGATGTTTGCGGCGGTGCTGTCAGACGGCGTAACAGGCGCTGTGAGCGAGGAGATACTGTTGCGGTTGATTTCCGAATATTCAGGTCAGTCGCCGAGCGCACTGTCGCGCATGATTGTGGAACAGGCGCGCAAAAACGGCGGGCATGATGACGACATTACGGCGATAGTGATACGTCTGGACATAAGAAAATAAGAGGAATAACGCCCCGGCATAAATAATATGCCGGGGCGTTATTTCAGAAACGAAAGGAGTGCGCCGTTTATATTTTTGGCGTGAGAGCGCCGTGCTCACGCCGCGCGCCATGGGATATCTGTGTCCATGTGAATTTGCGGGAAAAGAACGCCGCAACTTGAATCGGCAGCCATGTGGCAAGGAAAACGGGGTACATCAGAGCGGTTTTAACGACTCGCGCGTCGCGATAGCCGCCGATGTAAAGCAGCAGGAAGCTGCCGGAAAAGATTCCGATGAAGCCGAGCAGCGCGTACAAAACGGCAGCCGAGAAATATACCGCCGCCTCGCCGCTGTAAACAGCCCAGAACAGATTCAGCGCCGCGGGAAGGAGCGATATCACGCTCAGCGCCGGCGCGAGATAGGTGAGAAACGCGTCCAAGGCAAAGCGTCTCGTCTGAGCGGGAGCGCCGTAATGCCACAAATGCAGACACATCGCGCGGAATTGCTGCATCACGCCTCCGCACCAGCGATGCCGCTGGACAAGCGTTGTCCGTATGTCCGACGGCGCCTCGTCATAAGCGATCGCCTCAGGCGCGAAGAACACGCGTTCGTTATTCAGAGCGCACCACACGCCGAACTGAGCGTCCTCCGCGAGCGCGCGAAAGCTCCACCCTCCGGATTTTTCCATGACCTCGCACGTGAAGGCGAGCGCCGTGCCGTGGATTTTTGCGCTCAGCCCGATAGCGGCGCGGGCGCGGTTATAGAATACGTCAAGCATTTCAAACCATGCGGCATAGCAGCCTGAGATGGGGGAGTCATAGGGATTTTTGACTTTCAAACGTCCGCGCACGACGCGCGCGCCGCTTTGTATAGACGTGTTCGTCCATGCAAGATAGTCGGCGTGGACGATGCTGCCCGCGTCAAAGACGCAAAATGCGTCATAATCATCAAGCATGAGCTTGTCCACCGCCTGACACAGGGCGTCGCCCTTAAAGCTTACGGGCTGCGCACATCGGATTATATGCGCGCCGGCGCGCCGCGCCGCCCCCTCCGTATCATCTGTGCAGTTGTTCGGGATCACATAAATATCGCGCAAATGCTCCGGATAGTTTTGATTCAGCAGGCTTTCAACGAGCTGTGCTATCGACGGTTCCTCGTTGCGCGCCGCGATAAGGATGGCGAAGCGCGTTTGCGGCGCGGACATAGCGCGTTTTTTCACGGGCTTCAGCGCGAAGAGCGCTATGGCGAACATGTACACGCCGACAAGCTTCAGCACGGCGTTGAAAATCAGCAGAAGCACCTCTTGAAATTCCATATGTACACGCGTCCTTTCGGTTTATGTGCGTACATAGTAACTCGCGCGCCTGAAGAATACCCGCGTAAAATAGTTAAGATTTGATTAAATTTTGCGCACAAACGGATTTTTATTCTGTTTTACTGTGCCCGCTTATCAAATCGCCCGGAATTATTCCTGAATTTCTCAAAGGTTCCGATGTCGAGCGCCGCGCGGATATTCTCCATAAGCGTGTTGTAAAACCACAGATTATGCGTCACCGCAAGGCGGAGCGAAAGCGTCTCTCCGCACTTGAAGAGGTGGCGGATATACGCGCGCGAATACGTTTTGCAGACGGGGCAGCCGCACCGGGCGTCGACCGGCTGCGAATCCTCGGCATAGCGCGCGTTGCTGATGTTTACGATGCCGCGGTCCGTGAAAAAATGCCCGTGCCGCCCGTTGCGCGCCGGCATGACGCAGTCAAACATGTCAACGCCGCGGGCAACAGCCTCGATAATGTTCCCCGGAGTGCCGACGCCCATGAGATAGCGCGGACGGTCAGAGGGCATATGCTCCTCCACGGCGTCGATTATGTCGTACATCTCATCGTGTGTTTCGCCCACGGCAAGTCCGCCGATTGCGTAGCCCGGAAGCATAAGCTCAGCGCATTTTTTCATATGCTCAGCGCGCAAAGCATGGAATGTCGCCCCTTGGTTGATCCCGAACAAAAGCTGTCCGGGATTGATTGCGCCGTCTATGCCGCGCCTCGTCTCCCACTCGTCACGGCAGCGGACGAGCCAGCGGAAGGTTCGCTCGCACGACGCTTTTGCATACTCATATGCCGCGGGAATTTCAATACATTCGTCAAACGCCATGGCAATGTCCGAGCCGAGATTGCTTTGAATGCGAATAGAGTCCTCCGGCGACATGAAAATCCGCCGGCCGTCAACGTGTGACGCGAACTTCACGCCGTCCTCCGAAATTTTTCGCAGCCCGGCAAGCGAGAACACCTGAAATCCGCCGCTGTCGGTGAGTATCGGCTTGTTCCATGCCATAAATTTATGCAGCCCGCCTTGTCGGGCAATAAGCTCGTCTCCCGGGCGAACGTGGAGATGATATGTGTTTGAGAGGGCGATCTGACATTTCGCTCCGGATAAGTCCGCGGCGGTTATCGCGCCTTTCATCGCGCCCTGCGTCGCGACGTTCATGAACGCCGGCGTCTGAACGGAGCCGTGGGCGGTTGAAAGCTCGCCCCGCCTTGCGCGGTTTTCGGTTTTCAGTAAAGTAAACATGCCGGCATTATACCACACCCGGCGCACCTGTTCAAGCCCTGGAACATACTATAGCGATATCAACGCTATTTATCGGGAGGATATGAGTATGTGCGGAATTGCCGGGCAGGTTGCCCGCGAAAATGAGAACCTGGAGTACCGCGCCGCGGATTTTGAGGCGATGCGCTCTGCGCTCCTGCGCCGAGGTCCTGACCAAAGCGGAATTGTCTACAGTCCGGGAGCGGCGCTTGTGCATACGCGCCTTGCGGTCATCGACATTGAAAACGGGCGGCAGCCCATGGAATTTACGCGGGGGCGCGAGAAATACATATTAATCTATAACGGAGAGCTTTATAATACCGATGAGCTGAGGGGAGAGCTGAAGTCGCGCGGTCACAAATTCCGCTCGCGCAGTGATACGGAAGCTCTTGGGCGCGCGTATCTTGAATGGGGAGCGGATTGCGTTTCGCGCTTTAACGGCATTTTTGCGTTTGCGGTTTGGGAGCGGCACAGCCAGACGCTGTTTCTCGCGCGCGACCGTATAGGCGTCAAGCCGCTTTTCTATACGATACGCGCGGGTTCCCTGATTTTTGCGTCGGAGATAGCGGCGCTTCTTGCGCACAGCGGCATTCCGGCGCGGCTTGATAAAAACGGCGTTGCGGAGCTTATTTTCCTCGGGCCGGGGCGCACACCGGGCTGCGGCGTCCTGTCCGGAATCGAGGAGCTTGAGCCGGGGGAGTGCGCGTTTTTCCATCGGGGCGTGATGCGAAAACGAAAATATTGGTCTCTCGTTGACCGAGAGAATACTGATTCGTTCGAGACGGCTGTGGAGACGACGCGCGCGCTTGTCACCGACGCGATAGAGCGTCAGCTCGTGTCCGACGTGCCGATTTGCACCTTTCTCTCCGGAGGACTGGATTCAAGCATAATCTCCGCAATCGCGGCGAGGCGCCTGTCTGAGCGCGGCGAAGCGCTGCGCACATTTTCCGTGGGATACCGAGGAAACGACAAATATTTTCAATCGGGTAAGTTTCAGCCGTCGAGCGACGACGAGTATATCGGGCTTATGAACGAGCATATCGGCGCGGCCGGGTACAAGGTTGAGCTTGACAGCGCGGAGCTTGCGGATGCGCTGTATGAGGCAACTCTTGCGCGCGGACTGCCGGGCATGGCAGATGTTGACTCATCGCTGCTGCTGTTTTGCCGGGAAATAAAAAAACACGCCACAGTTGGCTTGTCGGGCGAGTCTGCGGACGAAATTTTCGGAGGTTATCCGTGGTACCGAGACCCGGAAGTGCGCGCGGTGAACGGCTTTCCATGGGCGCAAAGCGCCGCGCGGCGGCAAGAAATGCTTGCCCCGGAATGGGAAATCGACGGCGCGGGCTATGTTGCGGCACGGTACGGCGCAACGCTGTCAGAATCGAGCGCGCTTGCCGGACTTTCCGGTCAGGAACGCCGCCTGCGAGAGATGGTGAACCTGAACTTCCGCTGGTTTATGCAGACGCTGCTGGACAGAAAAGACCGTATGTCCATGTATTCCGGACTTGAGGTGCGCGTGCCATTCTGCGACTATCGCATAGCGGAATATCTCTATAGCCTGCCGTGGGAATATAAGGATCATAACGGCGTTGAGAAAGGGCTGCTCCGCGCCGCCATGGCGGACTATCTGCCGCGCCGTGTGCTGGAGCGAAAAAAAAGCCCGTATCCGAAAACGCACAATCCCGAATATATGGCGCTTATGATACAAATGCTGCGGGAGGTTTTGAATTCACGGAACGCGCCTGTGCTGCGGATTGTTCGGCGTGAAGCGCTTGAGGCGCTGACGTGTGACACAAGTGCCGTGCCGTGGTATGGTCAGCTGATGACCGCGCCGCAGACTATAGGATATTTCCTTCAGCTAAACTATTGGCTGGAAAGCTTTAAGGTTGAGATCGTCTGATTTTCCTGGCAGCGCCGCCGCACCGCAGAGCATTGCCGAACGGCGGGAAGCGTCAAGACGGCAGTTTTCCGGCAGACGCGTGCGGCGCAGAGCAGCTGATTTGCCAGCCCGCGCAGATTATGAAAAAACATCGAAAATGTTGCGCGGCAAGAGATCAAAAGAGGACATGGAACGAAACAGCGCGGACGGGGAAACGGCGCAAACGCGTCCGTTTTCCCGTTTATCAACGGCAGACGCGCCGCCGGATATGGATATTTCAGGGAGAGAGATCGTCTCCGGGGTTTGGCCGTAAGTGCCGCTGTAAAATTTGTCTGACTCTTCAGGCGCCTCAAGGGCGTAATCCGAGCCCGAATTGGAGGCCGCTCTCTCCGTCATCGCGGCGTCCATGATGACAGACTGCGCCGGGTCGTATGCTGTATGAGACGCTTTCTGAAAAACATGCGTGAACATCGGGATGAAATATGCCGCTGAAAGCACAAGGAGCAAAAAGCACGCTGCGGCTGGGATGAACTTCGTAAATCCGGCGCGGCGTTTCTTTGAGCGCTCGGAGGGATACTCTCCGTGATATTCTGTTATCGCGGGCTGCTCCGCTTTGCGGCATTTTGAGCGGGCGGGATTGATCGCCTCGGCGATGAAGCGATTGTCAATTTCGCCGACGGCGCGGTATAAATCCAGCTTATTCATACGTCAAACCCCTCCGTTTCCAAGTGTTTTTTAAGTTTTCTGCGTGCGCGGAGCAGCATTGATTTGATTTTGCTGTCGCTTGCGTCAAGAAGGCGGGCGATCTCCGAAATTCCGTCGCCAAGCCAATAGCGTCGGACGAACGCGAGGCGCGCGGCTTTGTCGAGAGTTTGCAAAAATACGTTTATCGCCTCTGTCAGTCTCCGAAGCTCAGTCTCGTCAAACGGCGCGCCGCCGCCGGATAGAATGTCAGAAAGCTCATCAAGGGCAAGCGGCTCCACGCCTCCGCCGCGGCGCGCCGCGGAGCGGGCTTCCAGGCGGTTGAGCGCGAGGTTTCGCGTGATTTTCCCTATGTACGCGGCAAAATTATCGGGCCGCGCCGGAGGGATTGAGTTCCACGCGCGCAGCCAGGTGTCGGCGACGCATTCCTCCGCGTCCTCCTCGGAACGGAGAATGTTTCTCGCGATTTTTGAGCAGTAACTCCTGTATTTACTTGAGGTGCGCTCGATTGCGCTCTCCTGCCTGGCGAAAAACAGCGCTATAAGCTCGCGGTCGTCCACGCCTGACCTCCCTTGACAATGATATAGACCGAAAAAAATGGAGTCGGTTGCGGCATTGAGATCATTTGTTTGCGCGCGCGTGGCCGCTTGCGTGAGCCCGGCGGGATACGCGCGCGGGGTATGCCGCATATTCGTCAGAGGTTAAACGCCAGCTGGTCGATAATTTCCCGCTCGGGAGCTTTTTTTATCTTCAGCGCGGCTTCAATATCGGTACTCGTGAGCTCATCCCCCTGCATACACACGACCATTCCCGCCTGTCCGGAGCGCAGAAGGCGCACCGCCTCATAACCCATGCGAGCTGCTGTGACCCTGTCGCGCGCACCCGGTGTTCCGCCGCGCTGGAGATGACCGAGAGTAGTGACGCGCGTCTCGACTCCGGTTTCGGCGTACAGAATCCGCGCGGTCTCACGCGGATCCATCACGCCCTCCGCGACAATGACGGTGAAATGCGTGCGCCCCGCAAGGCGCGAATCGCGGATTCTCGCAACCGCCTCGGGCAGATTTGGCTTGCGCTCCGGTATGAGGGTGGCGATTGCGCCCGCCGCAAGAGAGACGCGGAGCGCAAGATGACCTGATTTGTGACCCATAACCTCCACAACGGAGCAGCGCTCATGCGACTGCATGGTGTCGTCAAGGCGGTCAACGGCCTCAATCGCGGTATTGAGCGCCGTGTCAAAGCCGATTGTATAGCTTGTGCAGCCAATGTCGTTGTCGATCGTTCCGGGCAGGCACATAACGCGGATTCCAAGTCTGTGAAGATGGAGCGCGCCGCGGAACGAGCCGTCTCCGCCGATTATGATAAGCCCGCCGATTCCCGCAAAGCGCA
>JAITGW010000077.1 GCA_031280325.1 Oscillospiraceae bacterium | reverse complement strand
GTTGCTTGTACGCAGTATACAGCACGGCACGCGGGCTGTAAATAGCCAAAACGTTAAAGTTTTCTTAAAATTTCCTCAAGCTCCTCCAGTGTTGTCAGGCGGCGGAGCGCCGCCAAAAGCCCCCGCCCCTTAAGCAGCCGCGGCAAGCCCAGCTTTTCCAAAACGGCGCCGCGCAATTTCGCGGCGCCCGCGACGCCCGAAAGTCCAAGACTGTATAAATCGGCCGCCGTGATTGCCTTGCCGCGCGGAGCGTCCGTCTTCTCATCCTCGAACGTCGCGCCGCAGCCGCGCAGCGCCGTAAGTATCGCCTCGCGTCTCATCCCCTCAACGCCGAGCAGTCCGGCGCGTCCGGGGCGTGACTTTCTGCGCTCGCGCCCGGGGATATCCGGAATATACGCGTGCTTTATCTCCACGCCGTGAAGCATTCCCGCAAGCTTTCCGCGAATAACAAAGCCCGCGCCATCGCTGTCTGTGAGCAGTATCACGCCGCTTTCTTTCCCAAGCACGCGGATATGCTCCACAATTTCCGTGCCGCTGAAAACGCCGAAGCCGCGCGTTTCGATTATAACGGCGTCAACAATCTGCGACAGCGTGTTTTTGTCATACCGCCCCTCGACAACGATAACTTCCCGTATCCTGAGCTTCACGGCGTTCATAATCTTAGCAGCAGCTGGGTGATCTGCTCCTCGCCGCCTCCGGAGTTGAGCGCAAACGCCGCGTCACAGCACATCAACAGCGCGCGGCGGCATTCCCCTGCGCTCCTGCCGCGCGCCGCGCTTATGAGCTTTTTCGCGCCGTATTCGCTCTTCACGTTTCCGGCGCGCATAAAATCCTCAAGCCCGCGTCTCTCGTCAAGAAGCTGCCGCGCCAAAAGCAGCTGCCGCAGACTGCGCGAGAGCGCTGAGATTATTTTGTGCGGGGACTCCCGCATTGCGACAAGCTTTGCGTAAACCTGCCCTGCGGACTTAATGTCGCGCCGCGCGACAGCGTCCGTCAGCGTGTAGACCTCCGCTTCAAGCACCGGGGCGACAAGCGCGTCGATCTCCCGCCGCGTCACGGCGGCGGGCGCGTATGCCGCAAGCTTTTCAATCTCCCCGATGAGCGCCGTCATCGCTCCGCCTGTGATAAACGCGAGATATTCAGCGTCGCCGTTTGATATTTTCTTTCCCCGGCTCTCAAAATGCTTGCAAATCCACGGGATCAGCCTGCTCTGCTCCTGAACGGAAAATTCCACGGCGCGGGCGAGCTTCAAAAGCCCCGTCGCCGCCTTTTGCCGACGATCCGGCTTGAATTCCACAGTGTCACAGACAAACAGCACACAGGTATATTCCGGCAGATCCGAGACAAGCTTTACAAGCTCGTCCAAATTTCTGCCGAAGTCAAAATCCCAAACCTCAATCAGCGTTTTTTCGGCGAACGCCGGAAGTGTGTCTATCGCGTCGCTCAGCTCGCCAAGGTCAATCCGCCCGCCCGGCTCGGCGGGGAATTTTTTTCGGTTGAACACGTCGTCATCCGCCCCCAAAACCGCGCGGCGCAGCTCTGAAACGGCGGCGTCGCGCAGATAGGCTTCCTCGCCGTGAAAAATGTACAGCGGCGCAAGCTCGCCCGCTTTTATTTCGGCGCGCAGGTCGTTATAGCCCGCGCCGCCGGAGTTTTTTTTTGCCGTAATAATCCCTCATTCCCAAGTCCGCTCCGCGCGGAGCGACACATTTCCGTTAATATCCGTCCGATACACCGCGCAGCCGAACGCGCGCAAGCGCAAAATCGTCTCCCGCGACGGATGTCCATAGTTGTTTTCGCCCACGCTGATCAGCGCCGTTTCCGGCCTTGTCGCGCTCAAAAAAGCCTCCGTCGAGGAGTATTTCGAGCCGTGGTGTCCCGCGATAAGCACCTCAACGTCGGGCAAATCATAGCTCTCTGTGAGATACTCTTCTCCGTCCCCGTCCAAATCTCCGGTGACAAGCACGTCCCACTCTCCGCGCGAAATCACGGCGGCGAGACAGCGCTCGTTCCCGCTTCCGATCCCTTCCGGCGGATAGAGCGTGATCCGCGCGCTTCCAAGCGTCAGCTCAAGCCGCTCTTCCGCAAAGATTATATCAACTCCATGCAAAAGCGCAAGAGCCAAAATTTCTTCGGCGGCGGCGTCTCCCTCATCAGGCGCGGGGGCGATCAGCGCCTTCACTCCGCGCCGCTCAAGCAGTGCCGGAACTCCGTTTGCGTGGTCGTCATGATAGTGCGTGAGTATCACAATGTCCACTCTCGTTGTCCCGCGCCCGCTTAAAAACGCATCCGCCGCCGCAAATGCGTCCGTCGTCGTGCTGCCGCAGTCGATAAGCGCGGCCGCTCCTCCGTCCGTGACGGCGATACACTGCCCCTGACCAACGTTTATCATTGTGACCTCCGTACCCGGATACGCCGAAGCCGCGCACAGCGCAAGCGCCAGGCTTAGGGTTAAAACCGTTCCGCAAACGGGGTACAGCAGCCGTTTCATTCTCGCCCGAAGCAGGGCAAGCACTCCGAAAATTATGTACACATAGACAATCCACGCCAGAAAATACGGATTCGTAACATACACCGACGCATACGGCAATCTTGCCGCAAAGCGCGCGACGCTCTCAATCCACCATGCAAACAGCGCCGCAAGTCCGCCGAACGCGGCGCCCAAAAGCGCCCAGAAAATTCCGAAGAGCGAGGCAAGAAGACCGAGGACAAACAGCGCTCCCGCGGCGGGCAGCGCGAAAAAGTTCGCGACCGGCGCGGCAAGCGAGACGTATCCGAAATAATGCCCCAAAAGCGGGGAGGAAAACGCAAGCGCGCCTGCCGTACTCGACAGTGACGCCGCAGCGATGGTCGCGGCGCGGCGAAAGAGCTTATTGTCCCAGCGAGGCGACTCCCGCGGGGCGCTCAAAAGCGCTTCGCTTATCGCCGGCGTAAGCGTGACAATACCAAGCGTAGATAAAAACGAAAGCTGAAGCCCGATGTGGCGCGCCGAATACGGATTCCGCGCCAGCAAAACAATCAGCGCCGCGAAGACTGACGTTATTCCGTCGCTCCGCCGATTCCAAAGCGGAGCGGCAATCAGCAGCGTCTGCATGAGCGCCGCGCGGCACACCGACGGCGAAAATCCCGTCACCGCGGCGAACGCGAAGA
>JAITGW010000179.1 GCA_031280325.1 Oscillospiraceae bacterium | reverse complement strand
CGGAGGCAAGTGCATCGGCTGCTCTGACAAGTGCATGCAATACGCGGCGTGCGCCGGCGCGGGAAAGACGCTTGGACCGAATCTCGGCAGTATAGGCGACGGTTCTTACAAGAGCTTTGATGAGCTGCTCGCGGCGTTCGACGCGCAGATGAAGCATTGGTGCGATATTCTTGTGACGCTGATAAACAAAAACGACATTACACACCAAAGACTCAAGCCGCTGCCGTATCTGTCATTGCTTATCGAGGGATGTATTGAGAGCTGCGCCGATATTTCAACGGGCGGCGCGACATACAACGGCTCAGGCCCGCAGGGCGTCGGTATCGGCACCGCGGCCGACGCGCTTACGGTGGTGAAACAGCTTGTGTTCGACGAAAAACGCGTATCGGGACGGGAGCTGCTTGACGCGCTTGAGGCGGACTGGCAGGGCTATGAGCCGCTTTACGCGCTCGTAAACTCCGACCGCTGTCACCACTATGGCAACGACGACGACTATGCGGATGACATCGCGCGCTTTGTTATGGCGAGCTATTGCAAGCATATTGAGCATCGGCCGACGGCGCATGGCGGGGAATTTATGCCCGGCGTATTTTCCGTGACGAACAACGTAATGCACGGCTCTGTCGTTTCCGCGACGCCGGACGGACGCCGCGCGGGCGAACCCGTAAGCGACTGTATCGGCCCGGCGCACACGTATGCCGGATCGCACGACCGCCGAGGACCGACCGCCGTAGCTAAATCCGTCGCGAAGCTTGACCATCAGAGAATCGGAAACGGAATTATCCTCAACTGGAAATTCGCGCCGACCGCAGTGTCCGGCGAGACGGGACTCCTGAACCTCGAGGCGCTTATGGACACCTATTTCGAGCGCGGGGGAATGCAGTCGCAATTCTCAATCGTCGGCAAGGAAACAATGCTTGCGGCGCAAGCACAGCCGGAGAAGTATAAGGATTTGGTCGTGCGGATTGCGGGATACTCCGCGTATTTTGTCGAGCTTAGCACAGAGCTTCAAAACGATCTTATCGGGCGCACGGAGCTGTCATTCGATTAAAGCGCCGCCCGGGCAAACTGTTTACATGCGCAGGCAATATCGTCATGTCCGCAACTACATTGCGAACGTCTCGCGCGCGCCGCGGTATGGCGACGCCTATTGTGGACTGACGGGCGCAGGCGCGGACGGGAACGTGATACTGGACTACGGAATATTTTTGCGCAGCTGACGCTGTGAATTTATAAAAAATCAGGAGGTATTTCAATGAACGGAACACTGTCAAGCGATGAAAACGTCGCCCAAAACCGCGACGCATATAAATACGCAAATCTTATTGACGCAAATTCTCAGGCTATAGAGCCATTTGACAAGGAGTGGGGGATTGCGATCTCGGGGAACACGCCGAATCCCTCTCCGTTCAAGCGGATCAACGATATTTTGGCAATCACAGCTAAAACCACAAACGGCTTTGTTGCGCCCGACGCCGCCGAGCTTGTGACGGAGGCGTACCGCGGGCATGAGGGCGAGCCCGTAATACTGAAGCGCGCTTACGCGATGGAAAATATCCTCCTGCGCGCGCCGATTTATATCTTCCCGCATGAACTGATTGTCGGTTGTCTGTGCTGCGATAAAAAAGGCGCGCCAGTCTTCCCGGAATTCGGCTTCAACTGGGTTGTGGATGAAATGCGCGACGGGCTTATGGGATACAGCGATAAGCGCACGCACGATTATTTTGACTATACGCCGGAAACGCAGGCGCGGCTTGAAGCGCTGCGCGGTTTTTGGGAGGGCAAAACCGTCGAGGATATGACGAACGCAATGCTTGACGACGATGTGCTTAAAGGCTCTCACGCGGGGAAGGGAGTGTTCTTTGCCGACGCGTATATATTCTGCGGAGCGGGGCATTTGGGGCTTGAGTATGACCGGCTGCTTCGCCTTGGCATGGGCGGAATCGCGGCTGAGATCGAAAAACACGCCGCAACGGCGACGCTTTCCGATCCGCGGGATATTGAGCGCCGTGTGTTCTATAAGGCTGCGGCAATCGTTCAAAACGCGGCAAGGCGGCACATTATCCGCTACGCGCGGCGCGCGGCTGAGCTTGCGCGCGCCGAGAGTGACGCGGGGCGCGCCGCGGAGCTGCTCGAGATTGCCGATATATGCGAATGGATTTCAGCAAACCCGCCGCGCACATTTAGAGAGGCGCTCCAGTTGGTTGCGTTCGCCACGGATTTTGCGCTGATTGAGTGTAACGGTCACTCCGTGTCATACGGGCGCTTCGATCAGTATCTCTATCCGTTCTATAGGGGAGATATTGCCTCCGGCGCGAACACGCGCGAGGGGATGCAGGAGCTTATCGAGAATTTCTATATCAAGGTTTGGGATCTGAACAAGCTGCGCAACCATATTCTCATCAAGACCTTTGGCAACGGCGGAATCGGCGGTCCGTCGCTCACCGTCGGCGGCATTCTCAAGGACGGCTCGGACGGCACAAACGAGCTGACGTATATGGCGCTCGACGCGCACGCGCACACGCGCATTCCGTGTCCCTGGCTTGCCGTGCGTATGCACGCGAACACGCCGTGGGAGCTTAAGGTAAAAACGGCGAACCTGATCAGAATGGGTACGGGAGAGCCGAAGATTTTCAACGACGACGTCGCGATTCCAAGTATGCTTACGTCAAACGTGGATATTCTCGACGCGCGGGACTATCAGGTCGTCGGCTGCGTTGAGCCCGATCCCTCCGGCAAGGCTTACGGGTGGAAGGATTGCGGTCACATGAACATCGCCCGCGTGCTGGAGCTTGCGATTAACGATGGCAGGTGCTATAACTGCTCGCCGGAGTGCGGGAGATATTCAAAATGCGCAGGCATCGGCTCGCAGCTTGGACTGAAAACGGGTTCGCTCGCGGATTTCACGGATTTTTCACAGGTGCTTGACGCGTATGATAAGCAGATGGAGTATTGGTGCGAGCGTCAGCGCGCGCTTCTGAACGCTGTTGATATTGTACATCAAAAGCTCTATCCGCTGCCGCTGCTGTCCACGTTCATGGATGGCTGTATCGAGCGGGGGGCTGACGTTACGGCGGGAGGAACAAAGTATAACTTCACGGGGCCTCAGGGCGTCGGAATCGGGACCGCCGGAGACGGACTCGCGACGATAAAGCAGCTTGTGTTTGACGAAAAGCGCGTCACCGGCGCGGAGCTGCTTCAGGCCGTGCGCGACGACTGGATCGGTCACGAGGGACTGTACGCATATGTCAACTCCGATCGCGTACATCACTACGGCAACGACGACGACTATGCCGATTATCTCACGAAATTCGCCATGGATACATGGTGCAGGCACATAGAGCGCAAGCCGAACGCCCGCGGCGGCTTTTTCCAGCCGGGCGCGTATTCCGTCACGGTAAACGTAGCCCACGGGCAGAATCAATTCGCGTCGGTAGACGGGCGGCGCGCGTATGAGCCTGTGTCGGACTGTATGGGCGCGGTGCACACGCGCTGCTGTTCGCACGATATAAAAGGTCCGATCGCGATATGCAAATCAGTCACAAAGCTTGACCATGCCCGAGCGACGAACGGGACGCTTCTAAACTGGAAGTTTTCGCCAAGCACGCTGACGGGGATGACGGGGCGCGACAGTTTTATCGCGCTTATGGACGAATATATCCACCGCAAGGGGATGCACAGCCAGTTCACCGTCGCGAACCAAGAGACGCTCATCGCGGCGCAAAAGGACCCGGATTCGTACCGCGATCTGCTTGTGCGCGTC
>JAITGW010000095.1 GCA_031280325.1 Oscillospiraceae bacterium | reverse complement strand
TCAGGTTGATATCGGAGATGAAGATCAGGTCAATCCTTCTGCGTCCGCCGGCGCCGCAAAAGCGCGCATGATCGTTCAGATCGTCACCGGGGCGCAGAATGTGCGCGCGGGGGACATGGTGCCCGTTGCGAAGCACAAGTCCCTCCTGCCGGGCGGAAAGAAGATCGAAAAGAGCAAGCTGCGCGGCGTGAAGAGCGAGGGAATGCTCTGCTCAATTTCGGAGCTTGGCCTGGATTTGCATGATTGTCCCGAGCAGACCGAAGACGGAATCATGATCCTGCGCGGGGAGGACTGCAAGCCCGGGGACGATATTCGCCCTATAATCGGCGCGGACGACTCTATCGTCGAGTTTGAGATCACCAACAACCGTCCTGACTGCCTGTCGATGATCGGACTCGCGCGGGAATCCGCGGCGACGTTCGGCTCGGCGCTCACGCTCGCGGAGCCGACGGTGCGCGGCGGGGGCGGAAATATCGCGGAACAGCTGCGCGTGACTGTCGAAAATCCCGAGCTTTGCCCGCGCTATACGGCGAAAATGGTGCGCAGCATCAAAATTGAGCCAAGCCCAAAGTGGCTGCGGCAGAGGCTGCGGGCGGCGGGAGTGCGCCCGATTAACAACATCGTTGACATCACAAACTACGTCATGCTTGAATACGGTCAGCCCATGCACGCGTTCGATTATGCCTGCCTTGACGGCGGGGAAATCGTCGTGCGCGCGGCGCGCGAGGGCGAGATGATCAGCACCATAGATGGAACGCCGCGCGCGCTCACGCGCGATAATCTTGTCATTGCGGATGGAAACAAGCCCATCGGCGTTGCGGGCGTGATGGGCGGAGAAAACTCTGAAATCACGGAGAATACGCGCCTTGCGGTGTTTGAATCGGCGAATTTTGACGGGGTGTCGATACGCAAAACGGCCATGTCGCTCGGAATGCGCACGGACGCGTCCGGCCGCTTTGAAAAGGGTCTTGACATTGAAAATACCATGCCCGCGGTGCTTCGCGCGTGCCAGCTTGTGGAGGAGCTTGGCGCGGGCGAGGTGCTTGACGGAGTTCTTGACGTGCGCGCGCGGGAATACGCGCCTGCGGTTTTGGGACTGGAGCCGGAGAAGATTAATCGCCTGCTGGGCACGGATATTTCCGAGGGATTCATGACAAAAGTGCTTGAAACACTGGACTTCGGCGTTAAAAATCATGTTGTTGTCGTGCCGAGCTGGCGCTCTGACGTGGAGCATTATACGGATTTGGCGGAAGAAGTTGCGCGTTTTTACGGCTATGACAAGATAAAGCCAACGGTATTCTCGGGCGATGCCATTGCAGGAGGGTATACGGAGCGGCAAAAGCTCGACAGCGCGCTCGGCGCGCTTGTGCGCGCGCTTGGATATTCGGAAATCTACACATATTCGTTCATAGGCGAAGCTGACCTTGACAAAATCGGTATGCCGCGCGAGGGTGTCCGTGAGCGCGATTTTGTGCGAATTCTAAACCCCTTGGGCGAGGAGCGCGCGATCATGCGCACTACGCCGATTCCCGGTATGCTCGCGGCGCTTGAGAATAACCGCAAGGCGCGGGGCACGAGTGTTCGTCTTTACGAGCTGGCGAAGACATACCGCCCGCATGAGGGCGAAACACTCCCGCGGGAGCGCGTTGTGCTCACGCTCGGCTCATACGGAGCGGGGGATTTTTACGCGATGAAAGGCGCGGCGGAGGCGGTGCTTGGATTTCTGCGGATACCGGACGTGACCTTCACGGATGCTTGCCCGATTGAGACGCTTCATCCCGGGCGGCGCGCAGCGATACGCTCCGGCGGGGAGCAGATCGGCTTTTTGGGGCAGATTCATCCGGCGGTCGCGAAAAAATACGGACTTTCAGAGACGTATATCTTTGAGCTTGAGCTTGAGGACGCGATCCCGCTCCGCGCGGCGGAGCCGAAATACGCTCCGCTGCCGCGCTTTCCGGCAGCGGAGCGGGATATATCCGTTGTGTGCGACAGACTCATCACGGCGGAGCGGCTGACGCAGTGCATTAAAGCGTCCGGCGGCGCAATACTCAAAAATGCGTGGCTGTTTGATATTTACGAGGGTGCTCCGATTCCGGAAGGGTGCAAGAGCGCGGCGTTTTCGCTTGAATTCCGCTCTGACGAGAGGACGCTGACGGACGCCGAGGCGGACGAGGCGATGGCGGCGATCACGGCCGCGCTTGAGCGTGACTGCGCCGCTGTTATACGATAGGAATACGCGGGAAACAATCAGAGCGGACGCATTGCGTCCGCTCTGATTGTTTGGTATTTTGCGGCGCCGCAAGCTTTTGCAGGTGCGCCGGAGCGAAGCGCGCCGCGCGGATTTATCACGCGGGAGTGCCTTGCCGCTTTTCGCGCCTGGTATACACCAGCCAATAGCCAAGGCCAACGATGACGCCGCCGCCGACAAAATTGCCCAGCGTCACGGGCAGCATGTTGTTGGCAAACATCGCGCTCCAGGTGAGCGTTGAGACGGCGACGCCGGACTCCTCCGCGATCGCGGCATAGTTCCCGCCCGCCTTGAGGAACAGACCGCAGGTTATATAGTACATGTCTGCGACGACATTGGAAAATGAACACAGAACGAACATCATAATCGGCATGTACAAGCCGATTATCTTTCCCGCGACGTCCTTTGCGGCAAAGGCGACCCACACGCCGATGCACACCAGAAAGCCGCACATGATACCGCGGAAAAATGCCATAAAAAAGGTCATGTTAGCCTTGCTGACGGCAAGACTGATCGCGTGGACAGCAGCCTGATTTGAGAAAAGACTGTATGTGCCGCCGCCGACAGTCAGCGCGGAGACGAGCGATGCGCCGATGAAGTTACCGATCCAAACGATAATCAGGGTTTTCATGACGGCGGGAAAGCGCGCTTCCCTGTGCGCCAGCGGCGCGAGCAGCAAAGCACCGCCGACGAACACCTCGCCGCCCGCGATGAGCGAGCCGATAAGTCCGAACGGGAACATTGCACCCTGAAGCAGACGTGAGAGCGATCCATTTGTGACTGTGGCAGACGCGACCGTAGCGGCAACGCCGGCAAAGCCCGTAAACATTCCGCCGAAGACGCCGAGGATGAGAATGCACAGAATTGTGTTTTTAGTTTTTCCGGCGCCGATGCCTATGTAGTTGTTCGCGATTTCCTTTGGTGAAAACATTTTCTTTATCCTCTTATTTTTGATCTTATTAATCGGTTTTACTCCTGCAAACAGCAGAGCTTTGGAACGTTTATCCGAAGAGTCGGACACATCCTGCGGCGTCCTCTTTCAAGAAAACGTTCCAAAACGCTGCTGCGGCAAGGGAAGTATTTTAAAAAGAGAAGTGTGCGTGTTGGCTCGTATACTAAACTTCAACCGTATCTGTCGGCAGGGGAGTTTCGGCGGGCGTTTCCGCAGGGGGAGCCGTCTCAGAGGGTATGGGAGGCTCATATGTCGGGAGCGGCGACTCGGTCGGGAACGGCGGATATGAGATCTCCGGAAAGGTCGGTGTCGGCGAGGGAGGAGGCGCGTTGTAATAGTATTGTATCGTGAGGATATTCTTGGCGGGATTCTCGCCGAGCGTCCATTCCCGGGGAGTATTGGAAACCGGAGTATAGCCTGAAATTTCCTTTGCCTCGTCCGTGCGAAGCTCACCGACGTATCCCGTGCCCTTGAACAGATCGATAAGCGTGCCGTCCGTCGTTTCATACCGGATTGTGAAATCCACGTCGTCAAGTCCCTTTATGGGCTTGATATAGGTGTTGTCCGGCTTTGGAAATTTTTTGACGTCAAGCTCCGCGTGAATGCGGCTCATGATTTTCTTGAATATTGCGGAGGCGGGGTTAACGTTTGAGTGCATAACCTCGGGCTTGTCATATCCCGTCCAGACGGCGGCGACGTAATACGGAGTAAACCCGCAGAACCAGCGATCCTTCATCGCTGTGGTTGTACCGGTTTTTCCGGCTGTCGGCATTTTGCCGAGATTTGCGCCCGCGCCCGTGCCGCCGGTGACGGCGTTGTGAAGAATAACGGTCATCCAATACGCCGTCTGCTCGGAAATCGAGGGTATCCTTACGGGTGTATTCTCAAAAATGAGCTTGCCCTCGCTGTCGTAAATCTTGGTGTAGGAGATTGCCTCGGTGCGTATGCCGCTGCCCGGAAACATTGTATACGCTGACGCCATTTCCCGCACGGTTGCGCCGTTTGTAAGCTGACCTACGGACAAGGGCGCGTAGTCCCTGTCGGCGGGATTGAGCGAGAAGCCCAGCTTTTGCGTCATGAAATTAAAGGATGCCGTCGGGGTGAGCAAATCGAGCGTTTGCGCCGAAATTGTGTTGCGGGAGCGGACGATAGCCTCCTGTATAGACATTACGCCAAGATTTTTGCGGTCGTCGTTAAACGGATACCAGGTCGTTCCCGACAGCTTGATGTCGGCGCCGTCGTTGAACTTTGTATCGGGAGAAATCAGCCCCGCGTCCATCGCGGGGGCGTACACCGAAAGGGGTTTTATCGACGATCCGGGCGGGCGGCGGGTGCCCGTCGCGCGGTTTAACAGCCAGCTTTTATCCTTCTCGCCCGTTCCACCGCTAAGCGCTGCGATGTGACCGGTGTACGGGTCAACGATGACAATCGCCGACTGAAGCGGCTGGCTCGAGCCCGTGACCTTCGGCAGATTTTCGCGGTCGGCATACACCTCGTCCACAATCTGCTGAATGTCGGGATTCATCGTGGAGATAATCGAATATCCGCCGCGCTGCAACAGCGCCCACGCGGTGTCGCGGTTAACGCCGCGCTGTTCCATGAGATCGTCAAGCACGTCGCTGATGACGACCTCCTCAAAATATGTGTATACCTCTTGGCTTGAAGTTGTGTTGTCGCCGCGCTTGAACACAAGCGTCTGAGCTTTTGCGGCGCGGCATTCCGCCTCGTCTATATACCCCTGCGCAAGCATTTCGTCAAGCACAAGCTCCTGCCGCGTTTTGTTGCGCTCTCTCGTTTTTTCGCTGATATACGGGCTGTATATCGAGGGGTTATTCGTGATTCCGATGATTGACGCGCACTCCGCCAGGGTAAGCTCGTCAAGCTCCTTGCCGAAGTATACGTCAGCCGCCGCGCGGACGCCGTAT
>JAITGW010000154.1 GCA_031280325.1 Oscillospiraceae bacterium | reverse complement strand
GAGGGAGCATGGGATCGGCGCGTTCGAGCTTGAGGCGCGGCTGATCGTGGAAAGAGCCTCCGGCAAACGGAGGCAGGACTTTATTCGCGACGGACGCCTCTATCCCCCGGACGGAAAATTCGAGCGTGCGACGCTCGGCTTTCTATCCCGCCGCCTGTCCGGCGAGCCCGTCGCGTACATCACCGGCGAGTGGGAGTTTTACTCCCTGCCGATGCTTGTCTCGCGGGACATACTGATACCGCGCGCCGATACAGAGCTCCTTGCGTCGCGGGCAATCGCCGTTCTGCGCACCTCGCGCCGCTCCGCGCCGAAAATACTTGACCTGTGCTGCGGCTGCGGCTGCGTCGGGCTTGCGGTCGCGGCGAACATCGCGCCGTGCAGGGTTGTCCTCTCGGATAAATACGAGTCCGCGCTCAAGCTCGCACGGGAAAATACGCTGCGCAACGGCCTTTCAAAGCAGGTAACCTCATCCCCGGCGGACGCGCTGGCTTCGCCGCCGCCGCTGTTCGGGACATTTGATATGCTTGTCTGTAACCCGCCGTATATAAAGACCTCCGACATTGACGCGCTTGACGGCGGAGAGGACGGACTTATGTTCTACCGCAGCGTGAGCGCAAAATGGAAAACGCTCCTCCGCGCGGGCGGACACCTCTTGTTCGAGTGCGGGGTCGGTCAGGCCGCATCCGTCGCGCGGATAATGGCGGACGAGGGCTTTTCGGAAATACGCATGTCGCGGGACACGGCGGGCATAGACAGGGTGGTCGAGGGTCGCCGGGAATAATACTGATATCCCATCAAACGCGATTACTTTAGGAGGTAAATTATGGCTGAGAAAAAGAAACCCATCGTACTGGTCGGGCCTGCCGACGACAGAAAAAAGGCGCTTGAAACGGCTCTGGCAACAATCGAAAAAAGCTATGGCAAGGGATCGATCATGCGCCTTGGAGAAACGCTTTCGGTCAATGTCGAGGCTGTCAGCACGGGGAGCCTTTCGCTCAACATGGCGCTCGGAATCGGCGGCGTCCCAAAGGGCCGTATACTCGAGATTTACGGACCGGAATCGTCGGGCAAGACGACGCTTGCGCTGCACATCGTTGCGGCGGCGCAAAAAGCGGGCGGCGAAGCCGCATATATCGACGCAGAGCACGCGCTCGAGCCGGCGTATGCCAAGGCTCTCGGCGTTGACATTGAGAATTTGCTGATCGCGCAGCCCGGAACGGGAGAGGACGCGCTTGCCATCGCGGACACGCTTGTGCGAAGCGGCGCGCTTGACGTTGTTGTTATCGACTCTGTCGCGGCGCTCGTTCCGCGCAGCGAGGTCGAGGGTGAAATCGGCGACTCGACTGTCGGCGTTATAGCACGGCTGATGAGTCAGGCGCTGCGCAAGCTTGCGGGGTCGATTTCGCGGACTAACTGTATTGTCATCTTCATAAACCAGCTGCGCGAGAAAATTGGCGTATCCTATGGCAACCCGGAGACAACGCCGGGCGGACGCGCCCTGAAATATTTTGCCAGCGTGCGTATCGACGTGCGCAAGGGCGAGCCGATTAAGGACGGCAACCGAATTATCGGAAACCACACGAAAGCGAAAATCGTCAAAAACAAGGTCGCGCCTCCGTTCCAGATCGCGGAATTTGACGTGATGTACGGCGAGGGAATCTCCCGCACGGGCGAGCTTGCGGATTTGGGCGTCGAGCTGAACCTTATTGAGAAGAGCGGCGCATGGTTCACCGTCAATGGTCAGCGAATTCAGGGGCGCGATAACGTCAAGGCGTACCTTAAGGAGAATCCGGATTACGCAAACGAGCTTGAGCAACAGATTTATGACAACGCGGACAAACTCCGCGCGTCAGCCGCGTCGAAGCCGTCAAAAAGCGGCAAGGGCAAGGATTCCGCCGCGCCCGCGCCGGCCGGCGGTGAGGCTGTGGATATTTCAGCGGACGATTTCGACGAATAACGAGCCGTGACTGTCACAAAAATCTCCCGCTCCCGCCGTATTCCCGGGCGGATGTATGCGGAGCTTGACACGGGAGAAACGCTCCGCGTGCCGGAGGGCATCGCGCTTGATTTTGCGCTCTGCGTCGATAAAACGCTTTCGGCGCAGGAATACGGCGAGCTTTGCGCGCGGTGCGCGACGGCGCTTGCGAAGGAGCGGGCGCTGCGCGTCCTCGGTTCCCGCCAGATGAGCCGGGAAGAGATGGTCTCGCGCCTGGTTTCCCTCGGCGAGACGGAGGAGACCGCGGAGGACACCGCGGAATGGCTCGCTGACATCGGCCTTATAGACGACGAAGTATACGCGAGCGCAATCGCGGAGAGCTATACGCGGCGCGGCTGGGGTGAGCGCAAAATCCGTGATGAGTTTTTCCGCCGCCGCGTTCCGCGCCAGTATTGGAACGCGGCGATTGAGGCGCAGCGTGGCGCGGATATGGAGTCCGACGCCCCTGCTCTCACAATGCTCGAGCGCAAGCTCGGCGGGCAGCTTCCGGACAGGGACGCGAGGCGCAAAATCTCCGGACAGCTTGTCCGGCGCGGATTTTCGTGGGATGAAATTAACGACGCGTTTCGGGCGTATCTTGAGAGGATAGAGTAGAGGATCACACATGCAAAGAACTGTGGCGCTGATCTCGCTTGGCTGCGCGAAAAATTTAGTCAATTCAGAGCAAATGCTCGCGCTCTTGACTGACGCGGGCTATACCCTCGCGCCTGAGGCGGACGGGGCGGACGCCGTCGTCGTCAACACCTGCGGTTTTATCGACGCGGCAAAGCGCGAGGCGATTGACACGATTTTAGAGCTTGCCGACCTTAAAAACGCAGAGCGCCTGCGCGCGATTATCGTCGCCGGGTGCCTTGCAGAGCGGTATCGCGACGACATTATCTCCGACATGCCGGAGGTGGACGCCGTCGTTGGCGTCGGCAGCTTTTCTGAGATCGTCTCGGCAGTTGACGCAGCCCTCGCCGGGGAGAGGACAGTGTTCGCGGCGCGCGCAGAGGACGCCGACGACAACCTTCCCCGCGTACTCACGGCGCCGGGCGCCTGGACATACCTTAAAATTGCCGATGGGTGCGACAACGCCTGCGCGTTCTGCGTGATACCGAGCATACGCGGATCCTATCGCTCGCGCGAAATGTCCGACATCGCCGCCGAGGCGGAGGAGCTTTCCGCACGCGGCGTTCGTGAGCTTATACTGATCGCCCAGGACACGACGCGATACGGCGCTGACCTGTACGGCGCGCCGTCGCTTGCTTTGCTTCTTGCGCGGCTGGAGCAAATCCCGCTTCTGCGCTGGATACGCGTACATTACATGTATCCCGATATGGTGAACGACGCGCTGCTTGACAAATTCGCCTCGTCTGAAAAGCTGTTGCCATATTTTGATATACCGATACAGCATATAAACGACGG
>JAITGW010000151.1 GCA_031280325.1 Oscillospiraceae bacterium | reverse complement strand
CGGATATTGTACCACATTTCCCGACGATTACAAGCAAAAACAAAAATCACCCGTTAACTGTCATTACAAGCCACAAAATCTTCGCCATCTGCCCGCGCGCTAGATTCCCGCGCGGATTCAGCGCCCCTCCGGAGCCTGCGGCAATCCCTGCGCGCATAAGCGTTGCCGCCGGGATTTTTGCGTATTCCGCGAGCGCGTCCGCGTCCAAAAACGCCGACAGGATTTCAGCGTCTCCGTCCGGCATATAGACGTTCAAGACGCTCTGCGCGCGGTATATAAACGCGAAAGCATCCTGGCGTGTGAGCGTTCCTCCCGGGTTGAACCTATTGTCTCCCGCGCCGTTTGTAATACCGTTTTGCAGCGCCCACATCACAGCGTCATAATAATACGTTCCGGGCAAAACATCGTCAAAGTCCCTCCCGGCGGAGACGGGCGCGCCGCCTGCCGCCTTGTAGAGCATTAGAATAAAGTCGCGCCGCGTTATGTCGGCATCCGGATTGAATTTGCCTCCGCCCATGCCGGAGACGACTCCGGCGTTGTACAGTTTTTGAACAAATTCACGCGACCAGTGATCGCTCACATCGGAAAAACCTGTCACGCTAACCGCGATTTCCGTGGCGGTCCCGCCCGCCGCAACGCGTATTTTTCCCTCGCCGCAATTTCCCGCGCGGAACGTTCCGTCCGGTAAAACCTCTCCGATGTCGCCGATGACGGCGTATGTATAACATGTCGGCGTTGACTCGACGCTCATCCTATAGAACGTGCTGCGCGGCACGAGGGGGATAACATCCCCCGGCGACGCCGCAAGCTTTGTGACCTCCTTGCCGCCCGCCGTCACCGAAATCGACGTCGGCGCGGTGACAACAAACACCTCGCCGTACCCATAAATGCCCAGCGACGGCGAATACAGTTCAAGACGGTCTGTTCCCTGCGCCCCGGAGGCAACGTATCCGCTTCCGAAAGCGGTCCCGTCAAGGCGCGCCGAGGTATACGTCAAATCATCTGGCGGCGCAACTGGCGCGTATCCCGAATCCGCCGCCGCGAACCGGAGCGTCAGCTTTGCGCCGCTGAGCACCGGCGCGCCGTTGTTGACAAGAGCAAGCGATTTTGCCGCGCCGCCGGGGCGCGCGTCCGTCACAAACGCAATATACGTCGCGCATTTGCGCAGCGCTCCGTCCGACGGATGATTTTTCACCGCGGCGGCTGCGCTCCCCGGTGTGCGCACGGAAATTGCGGTGCTGCCTCCTCCGTCAAGGTTTGCCGCCGAAACACAGCCAAGCTCCAGCAGAGTCTCCGCCAGAGCGCGCATTGTCGCGCCTTGCGAAATCGTGCTGTCACGCCCGTCAATCGCGAGCGCAACGACACCGCCATCCGCTTTAATTCCAATCGCGCTGCGCGGATTTCTGCCCGAAATCGCGCCGTCCCAGCCTGTGCTGTCCGTAATCTCGCCGCCTGAAATCAGCACGTCGCCGCAGCCTGTCGCATACGCCGCCGCCGAAAGTTCCGCGTCCTCGCAGCGTGTCTGAAGCGTGACCGTCTGCCCGGCAAAAAATTTCGCAAAGCTCTCGTCTCCCGCTCCCACGCAGGCGAGCAGCATGTTTCCCGCGCCGATTGGCGGAGCGCTGTCCGAAACGAACGTCTCCGTGACCTCAAGCGCAACGTCGCTGTTTACGGCAAGCTCGCCGGAAAGTATCCGAAAGCGCACAAACCAGTTCTCGCCGCTCGTGCGCGCGGACACGGTTGAAAATTCCTCAGTGAACAGATATATTCCGCCGAGCGCGTTGCTCATTTTGTTCAAATGCGGTACAGAAACGTCTCCCGACGCTGTTTTAAGCGTCATGGAAACCTCGGCGCGCCCCGTAATATACGCGCCTCCGCCGGCGCCGAACGCGACCGCCCCCTCACCGCCCGGGCTGGAAAGATATTTCCCGTTCGAGATGAGTATCCCGATAGGAACGCCGGAGGAGAGCGAGAAAAAGTCCGCATTCATCAGCGCAAGAACGTTATGACCGCGGCTCTCGGCCCAATTGCGCACAGCGTCGATCGTGGCGCCGCCGTAAACCGTATTCCCGCCGAGCACAATCGGGTAAACGTCGCCGCCGGGAGAGAGCGTAAGGGCGTGACTCTCCTCCCGGCCGACTCCGTCGAGCCACGCGACGGTATCCGTATATGTAAGATTCGGCGCTAGCATGTACGTATTGGTATAACGCACAGCTCCGATTCCGGCGGCAATCGCCGAAACGGACGCGCAAACAGCGATAAGCATTGCAAGCGCCGCTACAGATATTCGTTTTTTCATGCTCCACCTCTCAAAATGTTTTAATCTTTTATTATACAGGGGTATTTTAACAGAAAGTCCAGAATAATTCAATGGAAAACATTACAATGCCCATACAGGCAATAAGGGGCGTCGTCTTCCCCTCGCACGACGTAATATGCGCTTCTCACAAGCCGCGCCTCTGCGTTGACGGCGGCCGGAGCGCAATCTGACAAGCCTTCCGGCATATCGCGCTCGTCTCTCCGCAAGCGTCAACATTCCCGGCGCACAGTGATATTTCCCCGATCTGACGGGTGCTCCGCGCAAAAAACTCTTGACTCGCGCCGTAACAAGGGGTAAAATACAAAAAGAACTTTACAGGAGGAGCTCGCCATGTACATAAAAAACGCCAAGATCACAAATCCGGTTGGGCTGCACGCCCGCCCCGCGACGTTCCTTATTCAAAAAGCAAATGAATTTGAAAGCAGTATTTGGCTCGAAAAAGACGACCGCAGAATCAACGCAAAAAGCCTTCTCGGCGTTCTCAGTCTCGGCGTCGCAAAAAACGAGGAAATTAAGATTATTGCCGATGGCACGGATGAAATCACTGCGGTGGACACTCTTTCCGAGCTTATTTCCTCTGACTTTGCGGAGTAAGCGCCGGCGTGGAATTCAGAAACTTAATCAGTATTGCGGATATCGGTCTTGGCTGGTGGGATACTCTGTATTCCACCTGCCGCGACATTTTATCGCACCCGGGCGACTATGGCGACGCATTGAGAGGAAAGCTTCTCGCGTCGCTTTTTTTTGAGCCGTCTACGCGGACAAGCTTTTCGTTCCAGTCGGCGATGCAACGTCTCGGCGGAACGGTTTTCGGTTTTTCAAACCCGAACGACTCCTCCCGCGCCAAAGGCGAATCTCTGGCCGACACCATACGAATGATGAGCGCCTACAGCGACATTATCGTCATGCGATCCCCGCTTGAGGGGGCGGCGGCGGCGGCGGCGCTCTACAGCGAGGTGCCGATCATCAACGCGGGTGACGGCGGGCATCATCACCCGACGCAGACGCTTACCGATTTGACGACGCTTCAAGAAACGCGCGGTAAAATCGGGAACCTGAACATCGGCTTGTGCGGCGACCTCAAATACGGGCGTACCGTGCATTCGCTCGTCGCGGCGCTCGCGCTGTTTCCCGGTATCCGCTTCACGCTCGTCTCACCGGAGAATCTTGCCATGCCGGAATATATGCTCGGATTTATGAAAAGCCGCGGCATTCCGT
>JAITGW010000150.1 GCA_031280325.1 Oscillospiraceae bacterium | reverse complement strand
CTGCTATAATAAGCGCATGAAAAGGCTGAAAAAAACGCGTCTGCTGATTGCTGCGGCGCTTTTTGCGGCGGGTATGATCGGCATTGCGGGATATTACATATTTCGGGATTTGCCCCAAGTCATGACTGCGGCGAGGGATGGCTTTGCGCATGTTTGGCGCACGGCGCTCGGCGCGGCAACGGCGTGGATACCGTTCTCCGTTTACGAAGCCGGCGTGACGCTTCTTGCGCTCTGCGCGCTGCTCTGGCTTTGTAAAACGATTTACCTTGCCGTGCGGCGAAGCTTTCGCCGCGCTGTTTTCCGCAGGCTTATACCTGCCGCGGTCGCCGGCATTTGGGTGTGGGCGCTGTTTCTTTGGACCTGGTGCGCCGGATATTACGCCGTGCCGTTCTATGACGGAGTTCTCACGGGCGGAGGCGTTACCGCGGCGCAGCTTGAGGGCGCGGCGCGGTATTTCCTTGCCGGCGCGAACGAATACGCGGAGCGCGTCCCCCGCACCGGCGACGGAAGCGTCGTGCTCGGCTCGCTGCGCGACGCGGCGCGCGTGTACAGTAATTTATCGGAGGAACTCCGGCTGCCGGATTCTCCCGCCGCGCCGAAGCCAATGCTGTACTCAAAGCTGATGAGCAGTCTGCAATTCACCGGCGTATACATGGCGATAACCGGAGAGGCGAACGTAAACGTCGATTGCCCCGCCGCGCTGATTCCGTGTACAGCGGCGCATGAGCTTGCCCACGCGCGCGGCGTCGCGCGGGAGGGCGAGGCGGACTTTTTCGGAATCCTCGCGTGCATCACGGCGGACGAGAGTCTTTTGGAGTATAGATATTCCGGGTATCTTACGGGCTTAATCAAGCTCGGAAATGCGCTGTACCGCGCCAATCCCGGGCGTTATTACGCGCTCGCGGCGGAGTATTCCGAATTGGTGCTGGCTGACCTGCGCCGCGAGGGGGAGTATTGGGCGCGGTATCAGCAGACGGCGGCGTCGGCAGCCGTGATGAGCGCGTATGATTCCTATCTCAAGTCCAACGGACAGGAGGACGGCGCGCGCTCTTATGAGCAAAGCGCGGATTTGCTTGCGGAGTGGTGGAGCGTGACACACGGAAATGCGGGCGCGCCAAACTAGCGCTCGGGGATAATCTCCATCCAATACCCGTCGGGATCCTCTATGAAATAAATCCCCATAACCGGATTTTCATAGCAGATACAGCCCATCTCGCGGTGTTTTGAGCGCGCCGCGTCCATGTCCGGAGTGGTGAAAGCCAGATGAATTTCGTTGTCGCCAAGATCATACGGTTCGGTGCGGCCGCACAGCTGCGTAAGCTCAAGCGCGTGCGCTCCGCTCCCGTCGCCGAGAAAGACGATCTTAAAATCCGGCGTCTCGTGGCGGTGAAGCTCCGTAAGCCCAAGCGCGCCGCTGTAAAACTTCAGGCTTTTATCAATGTCCAGCACGTTGATGTTATTGTGCGCGAATTTGAATTCCATATTTACTCCTCCGGTTTTCGCGTTTATTTCCGCTTGTCTGGTCGAAGTCTCCCCGGCGCTTACCTGTGCGCGGGGAACGCCGCTTACCGCCGTTCGGCGGGGACGCGAGGCAGCGGCGCGCTGTGCCATTGCGGTATAGCCATTGAGTGCGCGGGAGGGCTTTGCCCGATCCGCACGGATATTATACCTCCGGCACTCCTGCGCCTCGCTTCTGCTCGCCAACGGCGTTTCGCTCAAGCAGATTCAGGAATGGGTCGGACACAGCACGTTCGCGATGACCGCCGATACCTACGCGCATTTGGAGTTTAACTCCAAGCGCCAATCGGCGGGGGCGATGAAGTGGATTGAGCGCACCTCGCTCGGACAGGAGCAGACATCCCGCGCTTAGAGCGGACGCGCCGTTTGCGCGCGGCAGGCAAAACAAAAGCCGCCGGACCGTCAAAACAAGCTGACGGCAAGCGTTGTTGGTGCGGGTAGCCGGGGTCGAACCGGCACGGTATTTCTACCGAAGGATTTTAAGTCCTTTGCGTCTGCCTGTTCCGCCATACCCGCAAGGCAGTTTTCAAGTCCGTCGATCAAAATCAATTCCGTGAAATCGGAGGGACATTAAAAATCGGGTGAAGTATTCAGTTGTTAAAGTCCTTGTAAATCAAGGCGTTTGCCGCGTATGGCATTGGACGGCGCACTGGCTTTTAAGTCCCGCTAGGCTGGCTGTTCGTCCGCGCCAGCGTATGCGTATGTTAAACTATATGATACCATTCTCTTTTTGCGTTGTCAATAGCACGCGGGGAAGAATTCCGATACCGAAAGAACGAGTCCGCGAGAGTTAGGGGGGCCGGTATCGGCAGAAAGGGCGCGAGGAAGCTCCGGGAAAGCCCGCTGCGGCGGGGCAAGAATGCACCCCGCGGCTATTGCCGCAGGAGGCGGGTATGCGCTAATCCAGCTCATAGCCGAATTTAACGCGCTCATCGTATTTTTGCGAAAAAACAGTCTCTCCGTCCTCAAGCTTGATTTCAAGGAATATCGCGCCAAGCTCCGGACACGAATCCTGATCCGCCCTGAATTGAGATTTGTAAACGGGATCAAGGAACTCGGCGGCGCTGTCGGCAAGAGTTTTTGCGCCGTAAAGATACGTGTAGACGAGAGAGTTTTCCCCTGCCTCGCAGGTAATCGTCAGCGACGGGGTATTGCGTGACGACAGACGCTGCGTCTGCTCTGCGGCGTATTCCGAGAGCGTGGACGCGCTTGACGGCGCATAGCTCTCCTTGATTTTTGCAAGCGCCGCTGCCGGTACGTCGGTTTCGGGAAGCGCCTCCTTGCCTGTCGCCCACGTTTTGCTGGCGCTCACCCGGATGTATGTTCCCGGGGGATAGACGTCGTGCAAATCCAGCCGTCCGACGAATTCCAGATCACGCGCGGCGCCGTCCGCGTTATAGCACGTCAGGTTATACACAACCTTCAGCCCCTGAA
>JAITGW010000187.1 GCA_031280325.1 Oscillospiraceae bacterium | reverse complement strand
CCCAACTCCCGGCAGCTGTTTATCCGTATAATACTCCGCAAGATCGTCATACCGCCCGCCGGAGCAAACCGAGCCGATCTCCGGATGCGCGTCGATCGTCGTTTCATATACCGTTCCGGTGTAATAGTCGAGTCCGCGCGCGATTGTCAGATCAATTTTGCAGTTTTCCTCCGGTACGCCGAATGCCGTCAGATATTTTCGCACCTGCCGAAGCTCTGACAGTCCCGCGTCGAACATCTCATTTTTTCCGGCGTACTCCGCAAGCTTTTCTATCGGGTCGCCGGAAGCCGTAAGCAGATCCATAATCGCATCGGTGTCAGCGTCCGAAACTCCGATTTCCCCCGTGAGCAGTTTTCTGACCTCGTCCGCGCCGATTTTGTCGATCCTGTCGATCGCGCGCATAATCTCCTGCGCCCGCTCCCGCTCTGAAAGCAGCTCGAACAGTCCGGAAAGCACTTTGCGGTTATTGAAGCGAATCGTAAATCCCCGCAGTCCGAGAGCGTAAAATGTGTTGTAGATGACGCTTGGGATCTCTGCCTCGTTCATAATTCCAAGCGCGCCGTCGCCGATGATGTCGATATCGCACTGATAAAATTCCCGAAACCGCCCGCGCTGCGCCCGTTCTCCGCGATATACCTTGCCGATTTGATAGCGGCGGAACGGAAAATTGAGCTTCCCGTAATTAAGCGCGACATACTTTGCCAGCGGAACGGTCAGATCAAAGCGCAGGGAGAGGTCGTGCTCTCCCTTGGTGAAGCGGTATATCTGTTTTTCCGTTTCTCCGCCGCCCTTGGCGAGAAGGATTTCCGACGCTTCGATGAGCGGCGTGTCAAGCGACGTGAAGCCATAAAGGCTAAACGAACGGCGGATGCGCTCCGCCATTTTGTCAAACCGCGCCTGTTCGGGGGGCAAAAGCTCCATGAAGCCCGAAAGCGTCCTGGGCTGTACCTTGATCATGTATTTTCTCCTGCTGCACTTATTTCTTCGGAATAACCGCACGGGCAAAGCCGCCTTTAGGCTCTCCGCATATCCGCTCAGGCATATAACGTTTTTGCCGGCGGAGGCGGGCGCACGCCGTATGTTTATTTCTTCGGGTTAACTATGTCGCGCCAATCCAGGTCGCCGCGGCGCAGCCCGTGAATAAGCACCTCCGCCGTCGCGATGTTCGACGCGAACGGAATGTTATATTGATCGCACAGACGCGAGATTTCCACGATGCTGCGCGTTGATGCCTCGTCTCCGTTCGGGTCTGAAAAATACAGAACCAAATCCAGCTCGTTATAGGTAATCCGCGCGCCAATCTGCTGCACGCCGCCCTGAACTCCCGGCAGATACAGCTCCACCGGAAGCCCCGTCGCCTCCGCGACAAGCTGCCCTGTCGTACTTGTCGCCGAAAGGCTGTGCCGAGCGAGAATCCCGCAATAGGCAATGCAAAACTGTATCATAAGCTCTTTTCTTCTGTCGTGCGCCGTGATAGCTATATTCACTTTGTAAGCCCTCCCGTGTTTTATCCGCAGTTTTCTTACCGGCGCGGCGCAGCGGTTTTCTGTCCGCCCGGCTGCAGCTCTTTAATATATCGGTATATCCTCGCCCAAAATCCGCCGCGCCGTGTCAAGATAATCCTCGCACGCGCCTTTTGTCTCAAACAATACAAGCGGCAAATCGTTTGACATTGCCTCCGGCACCTTTGGGTCATTGCGCACAACGCCGATAAGCTGCGCGCCAACGGCGTCGATAATGTCGTCAACGCTCATCGGCAGCGCCTTGACAGCCCGTGCCGTCACACGGTTGATAAGAAGGCGCAGCTGCTCGATGTCAAGCGCCCTCAGCGCCTCCGCGGTTTTTTCCGCGTCACGTATGCTGGACAAATCGCAGACGGAGACGATGATTGCCATATCCGCCTCCCGCGCCGCAAGCTCGAACCCCGGACCAATTCCGGCGGGCGAGTCGAGCAGCACAAAATCAAAGCGCGCACGCGCCTGTTTCAGCATTTCTCCGACCTCCGCAACGTCAATATCCGACGGTGCGCGGTATGCCGGAGCGGCAAGAAACGCAAGCCCGGGGATTCCCGGATGAATCCGCGCCGCATCGTCAATCATTGCGCCTTTTTCGGCGACGTCCGTAAAGTCCGCCACGGCAAAATCCCCCATGCCGAGCGCAAGGTCGAGATTCCTCAGTCCCACGTCGCAGTCCAGCAGCAGCGTTTTCTTGCCGAGCGCGGCAAGGCACGCGCCGATCGCCGCAACGCTTGTGGTTTTTCCCGTGCCGCCTTTTCCGGACGTGACAGCGATTATCCTACCCATTGATGCAGTACTCCATAAAAAGATTTTTCCGTCTGCGCGGCGCCTGTTTCCGCTCCGCCGGGCAGACCGCCCCGCTGTGAAGCCGCGGCGGATATTTCCCCGCTGTTTTTGACAACTTTTATGATTATACACTGTTTTCTTGGACTATTCAAGCCTGAACTTTGTTATTTTTGCGTTTTCACGCGCTGTACGGCAATATTTTTTCACGTTTTTGCCCGGCGCGGGATACGGCGAGCGTCCGCGCGGCGCCCCCGCCGCGAATTAAAGCTCCGGCGGCGCGAGCTGCGCCAAAGGCAAACCCCCCTGCAAGCTCAAGGTTTACAAGGGGTTTTCGCAAACGCCTCAGCAGCGAGAATGCTTTTGCGGCAAATATTACAGAGCCAAAATCCTCTTCGCGGTCTCATCGCCCACGTCGGAGACATGCTTAATAGCGGTTTCTCTTGCAGTCTCGCGGTTGGCGGCGAACAGGTCATCCCGTGAAATTTCGCTGACGCGGAAGCGCCTTGCGCCCGCCATCATCTGCTGAAGTCCAGCCGAAAGCTTGTCAGACAGCGTCCACACACCGACCGCGCCAAGCGGGATTTCCTTCATCGCGTCCTTGCCTATCTTGCTTTGCACGTCGAAATATCCGGCAAACAGCTCCTCCGGCGTCGCTTTCGCGTTCTCAGAGACGGAAGTCGGCAGCGTGTCCCAGTTCCCGCTGAGCCTGGCGCGGCGTTCCGGATAGAGCGCTCCCTCGATATTCGCGCCGAGGAAACCCGGAATCATCAGCGCGCGACCCATACACACAAGCTTTGTGTACGGCGCGCCGAGCGCGAGCGCCTTGAAGATATGATCCTCGCGCGCAAGCCCGCCGGCAAACGCGAGGTCAACGACGCGCTCGCCGCGCGAAGCGAGGATTGACGCGTATTCATAAGCCTTGGCGTGGAGATTAATCGACGGGACGCCCCAGCTTTCCATCATGTTCCACGGACTCATTCCCGTGCCGCCGCCGCTTCCGTCAATCGTCAGCAGGTCAAGCTTTGCGTCAGTCGCAAACTTGATCGCCATCGCAAGCGCCTCCATGCCGTATGAGCCGGTTTTCAGCGTGATACGCTTATATCCGAGCTTGCGGAGATACGCCACGGAGTCCATAAAGTCCTTCTGAACTTCAAAATAATTGTCCTTATCGGTGTAGCCGAGGCGGCTGTGGCGCGCGAACGACTTGATTGCGCCGTTCTTAAACGCCTCCTGAACCGCGGGAAGCGTTGGGTCGGGATCTACGACGTATCCGCGTTTTTTCAGGAACTGCGCGTATTCCAGATCCGTGACCTGAATCTCGCCGCCGATATCCTTCGCGCCCTGCCCCCATTTCAGCTCGATAACAACCTTGTCCCCGTACTTTTCAATCAGATATTCGGCGACGCCGTTGCGCGTGTCCTCAACGTTCATTTGGACAATGATCGCACCGTATCCATCATAATACTTGAGGTATACATCGATCCTGCGCTCAAGCTCCGGCGCGGATTTGATTCTCCCGTTTTCAAGAACCGATTGCTTGTCCACGCCGACGACATTCTCTCCGATGACGATCGGGAAACCAACAAGCGCCGCGCCGACCGCGAAAGATTCCCAATATTTCGCGGCGATAAATGTGGAGCCGAGCGCCCCTGTCATAATCGGTACGCGAGATTTGGTTATGACCTCATTGCCAAAGGAGGTCTCGACGGAAACGTTCGGGAAAATACAGTCGTCCGCGTTGTTTGTGAGCGAGCCGGCAAGTCCGTTTGCGCCGTAGTTATAGCCCTGAATGCGCAGGTTGTTATAGCATACGCCGACATGGTTTGTGTTTGCGCTTCCGGCCGTGACCGTGCCGAAATCGCGGGGATAGAGCATTTTGCGTCCGCGAAGCGTGGACATCCATGTCTCGCATTTGCCCTTACAGTCGGCGCGGCAAAGCGTGCATAGTCCGGACTCTGCGGGATTTCCGCGGTTTGCGGTGTTCAGAACGTCGTTGCTTTTGTTGTACTGGATCATATTGGCTTCTCTCCCTATATGTTTTTTGCGCGCGTTTCTACGCGCTGCTCTGTACCGGGAATTATAACAAAACCTCCTAAAGATGTAAAGGCGATTTTATTAAATTTTATAAATTTTTGACAATATTCCCGGCATTGCGCCATGGCTGCGTCTCTTCCCGGCCCGATGACGCTTTTCCGGTTTCTCCTCCCGCGGGGGCGTGCCCCGCCGCGGCGACAGCAACCGCCTTCATGCCGGCGCCGTTC
>JAITGW010000144.1 GCA_031280325.1 Oscillospiraceae bacterium | reverse complement strand
AGTCGTTGCGGGTTCCGCGCTTTGGCTCAGGCGAGAGATACGGCGCGTCGGTTTCGAGCATGAGGCGATCAAGCGGAACGCGCGATGCGACATCAAGCGAGGCCCGCGCGCTTTTGAACGTGATCACTCCTGTGAACGACAGCATCCAGCCCATGTCGAGCACGCTTTTCGCGGCGTCCCAGCCGCCGGAGAAACAGTGGAACACGCCCGGGATTCCGGGGAAATCGCGGACGATGCTCATAACGTCGGAAAAAGCCTCGCGTTCGTGGATGATTACGGGCTTTTGCACCTCGCGGCAAAGCTCCATTTGCTCATAAAAACGCAGTTTTTGCAGCTCGCGCGGGGAGTTGTCATAGTGATAGTCAAGTCCGATCTCACCGACGGCGACGGCTTTTGGGCGGCGCAGCATATCACGAAGCTCATTGAGCGAATTGCCGTCCATGCTCTCCGCTTCGTGCGGGTGAACGCCGACTGAGCAGTACATAAACGGATACCTTTCGGCAAGAGCGAGACCATGGCGCGATTCCGTAATGCCGGCGCCCGCGTTGAGTATCAATCCGACGCCGCTGCCGCGCATTAAGCCCAGAAGCTCGTCGCGGTCGGCGTCATAGCGGGAGTCGTCATAATGCGCGTGTGTGTCAAAAAACATAAATCCCCCAAAATAATGCTTGCAAAATTTTTTTGTGTGTGCTATACTACCATAGCTTAGATAAAAGATAATGCCGCGCGGCATTGTAAAACACGCTAAACACGCTGGAAGGTTGATTTTATCATGAAAACTGCCATTGTAATTATTGATTTGCTCATCTGTCTCGCACTTATTGTCATTGTCACCGTTCAGAGCGGAAAAACATCCGGGCTTTCCGGCGCGCTCGGCGGCGGTTCGGATACGTTTTTGTCGAAGAATTCCGGCAAATCGTTCGACGCGAAGCTTGCCCGCGCGACGAAGTGGGTCGCGGGCGCGTTCGTCGTGCTTACGCTGGCGCTTAACCTTATCTGATCGCAAAATTTCGGGTTAATCCCGGCTTAATTTTGCGGGATGTCCCAAATGGGGCATCCCGCTTTGCTTTTATTATATCACAGCCGCAGTTCGGCGAAGAGAGATATCTTTTGAGCGAAAAGGGAAAGACTTTGCAATACTTTTACAAGCATTTTACCATACTTAAAACAATATGGCAACGATAATTTTTTGCTCCGGCGGGGCAGCCCCTCCTCTTTTCGCTTTGCCCTTGACTTTTAGACGCGGCGGTATTACAATAATTGTACAGCAAGCATCTCCGGAGGAAGTATGTATTTTCTCTCGCCTACGCGCACGGGGCGTGCGGAGCTTTTGGAAAAGCGTTCACGATTTATCGCTCTTGCGGAACCCGTCTCTTCAGAGGATGAGGCGCGAAAAATTCTCGCTTCTGTCCGCGCGGAGCATCACTCTGCGCGCCATAATGTCTGGTGCTGTATTCTGCCGGATGGCGAAAAGCGTTACAGCGACGACGGAGAGCCTTCCGGCAGTGCGGGCGCACCTGTTGCCCAAATGCTTGAAAAACGTGCGATTCGCGGCGTAATATGCGTTGTCACGCGATACTTCGGCGGAGTTTTGCTCGGTCCGGGAGGTCTCGCGCGGGCATACACGCGCGCGGCGCAGGATGCGGCGGACGACAGCGCGCTCACGCGTTTCGTTGCACGGCTCGTCACGCTCACCGAGTGTTCATACGCGTTTCTTCCGATCCTGCGCGACGCGGTAAGCCGTGAGAGAGGCGTGATCGCCGGCGCGCAATACGCCGAGGACGTTCTGCTCACGGCGATATTCGAAAAGGAGCGCGCCTCATCCTTTATTGTGCGCGTGCGCGAATTGTCAGGCGGCACGGTGATCCCCGAAATCACCGGTGAAACGATAATCGAGGCTTAGGCGCTTTTGGCAGCAAGACAGAGACGCGGCTGCGGTCGGTTCTCCACGTCGGCGAGATTTTGCGTTCCCCGTGTCCGCGGCCGCGTAATGCGCCGGTAAAGACTTTGTCCGATCCGGCGGATAATAATAACATTCTTGTTTGGAGGTAATTTATAAATGGATGAAATCAAAATTGTAATCGAAGGTTCCGGCAAGCACTGTCACGTGACGCGTGAGACGCTTGATAAGCTCTTTGGCGGAGGCTTCGAGCTTGAGGTACGCAAAATGCTGTCCCAGCCGGGACAGTTTGTCACGCCGCACAAAATCACCGTCGTCGGACCGAAAGGAAGAACCGACGTGTCGATAATCGGTCCGTGCCGCAAGGCCGATCAAATCGAGCTTTCGCTGACCGACGCGCGCGCTCTCGGGTTCAATCCGCCCGTGCGGGAGAGCGGAGATCTTGCCGGATCTCCCGGTTGTACGCTTATTGGACCAGCAGGCGAGGTCGCGATTGATTCCGGCGTAATTGTATCCAAACGCCACCTGCACCTCACGCCGGAGGATGCCGAAAAATTCGGAATCCGCGATAAGGACGAGCTTTGTGTCCGTGTTGACGGCGACCGCTCTGTAATTTTCGGGTCTGTCGTTGCGCGCGTATCAAAGGACTATGCCACGTATATGCACATCGACTATGACGAGATGAATGCCGCGGGACTCTCCGGCGAAGTGACGGGCGTTATAGTAAAATAAGGTTTTACCGCAATCACGGCGGAGAGGCCGGAGATCGCCGCCGACTGCAAAACAAATCGGAGGACAGAATTTATGTTTGCGCCACAACAGCTTTCTGAATATTTTGAGCGAATCGGATATACGGGAGGGGAAAAGCCTTCAGCGGAAAATCTGCGCGGACTACATATCGGTCACACGATGAATATCCCGTTTGAGAACCTTGACGTAGTGGCAGGACTTGGAATATCGCTTGCGCCGCAGTCGCTTTTTGACAAGCTTGTCACGCGGCGGCGCGGCGGATATTGCTTTGAAATGAATGGGCTGTTTTCGAGCGTGTTATGCAGCCTTGGATACCCTGTGACGCGTCTGCTTGCGCGCGGTGCTATGAATAACGGAGAATATACGGCAAAGCTGCATGAGATTATGCGCGTG
>JAITGW010000136.1 GCA_031280325.1 Oscillospiraceae bacterium | reverse complement strand
GTCATCAGGTCCCTCGGCGCACAAGACCTCCACCGCCGCCCTGTCGCAAAGACCGGCGCCGGCAGTCATCGTGTCCTCAACATGGAAGACCGGCGCGTCGTCGGCGGAGATTGCGGCGGCGATTCCGCCCTGGGCCAGCCAGGAGTTTGATGTGCCAAGCTCGTCCTTGGCGAGAACGCAGACGCTAAGGCGCGAATCAATGTTCAGAGCCGTGTAAAGCCCGGCGAGACCCGCTCCGACCACGACAACGTCAAAGCTCCATTTTTCCGTATTCGCGCCAAGGCGCGAGCCGTCGATAGCGTAACGCATAGGTTGCCTCTCTTGTATACCGAAAATTGTATGTCTAACGCATGAATAATATCCCGAAAACCGCCGATACGGCGATGAAAACAAGCGGGTGCAGCTTCGTTTTAAGCATTGGAATGATCAGCGCGGCAAGAAGCAGCAGCTGAGGCAGCAGTATCGCGAGAGACGCGCCGCGCGCTCCGCCGGGGAAGAGGGTTGTCCGCGCGACTCCGGCGCCGGCAGCCGCTATAAGCGCGAGAGACGCGGGGCGCAGAGCGGAAAACGCTCCGTTTACGATGCGGCTGTCGCGGAATTTTCGCAAAAAGCCCGCGATGACCATGATGATAATAAGCCCGGGAATAGCTTCACTCAACACGGAGACAATCGCGCCGAAAACTCCCGCCGTTTTGAAGCCGGCATACGCCGCCATGTTCGAGCCGATTGGACCGGGCGTGGATTCCGCAACGGCGATCATATCCAAAAGCTCCGCCGTGGAGAACCAGCCCGTGCGCGCGGATAGATCCTGGAGAAATGGCACCGTTGCCATCCCGCCGCCGACGGAAAACAGCCCTATGAGAAAAAATTCGTAAAACAGGCGCAGCAGGGTCATTTCGCGGCGCTCCGAAACCCGGCGCGACACGCGCCGAACGCCGCCGCCGCGACCGCAAGAATCGACGGCGTGACGCCGACGGCGGCGGCGAGGGTAAGAATCGCTGCGAAAATAATTCCCGCGGAGACTGTGGGGACGGCGGTTTTCCACAGCGTCACTACTGTTTTGACGATGAGCGCCACGACGCAGATGCGGATTCCGGCAAACGCGCGCGCGACAGCCGGAATATCGGTGAAGGTACGCAGAAACGCGGCGAGGATGAGAATTATGACAGCGGACGGGGAGATAATGCCAAGCGTTGCGGCGATTCCGCCGAGGATTCCGCGGCGGCGAAAGCCCACGAACGTTGCGATATTCACGGCGATAATCCCGGGAGTGCATTGACCGACGGAGGTGCAGTCAGAAAACTCTTCCCGGGTCATCCACCCGCGCTTATCCGCGATCTCGCGTATGAGCAGCGGAATCATCGCATAGCCGCCGCCGAAGGTACAAACGCCGACCTTTGCGAAAGTTAAAAAAAGAAAGACAAGTTCGCGTATAAGCATGGCGAAAACTTCCCAAATTGCAGATTACTGTCAATTATACGGCTTTGCGGCCGAGTTGTCAATGCAATTAACGGGAGGAGAGGCAAAGCGCGCCGGCAATGCGATCCAATCCGTCTTTTAGAACCGTGCGCGGGCACGCCGCGTTCAGGCGCATAAAGCCGCTGCCTCCATTGCCGAAGCCGGCGCCGTCAGAGAGGAGGACGCGTGCCCCCTCCTCAAAAAAGCGGCGCAGCGCGCGGTCTTCCATATTGAGCGCGCGGCAATCAAGCCAGGCGAAATATGTCGCCTCCGGCTTTGTAAATTTAATTCCGGGCAGTTTGCCGGAGCTTATATAGTCTGAAATCAGGTTAAAGTTACCATCCAGATAACGAAGCAGCCCGCAAAGCCACGGCTCTCCGCCGGAGTATCCCGCGCGGCAGGCAAGTATCGCCGATACGGGAGCCTGTGACAGTCCCATAGCCGCCTTTTCCGCCAGAAAACGTTCGCGCAGCGTTGGATTTTTGATAAAAACATTTGCAAGCTGAATTCCCGCGACGTTAAAGGTTTTGCTCGGCGAGGTGCAGAGAACTGTGATGTCCGCGGCCTCCGGAGAGAGAGAGGAGAAAATTGTGTGGCGGTTGTCCCCGTGGATAAAATCGTGGTGAATTTCGTCGCAGACGACGACAGTGCCGTGCCGCAGACAGATTTCCGCGATTTTCTCCAGCTCGTCCCGCGTCCATACGCGCCCGGCCGGATTGTGCGGCGAGCAGAGGAGGTACAGCTTTACGGAGTTCTCCGTAATGAGGCGCTCGAACTCGTCAAAATCTATCGTATAACGGAGATTATTTTCAATAAGCGTTCCGCAGACGAGCCGTCGGTTGTTGAAAAGCGGAGCTTCCGTGAAGTGCTGGTAGACGGGCTGTGTGATCATGACCGCATCTCCCGGCTGTGTGAGCGCGCGCACGGCGATATGTATTGCGTTCATCAGTCCATGGCTCAAAACGCGCCAATCACGCTGCGGCGACCAGCCGAATCGGCGGGAGAACCAGCCGAGCAGCGCGTCATAATAATCGCCGTACGGCTCGGTGTAACCGTAAATCCCATGGGCGTTTCGCTCGGAGAGCGCATCCAAAATACACTGCGGCGCGCGGAAATCCATGTCGCCCACCCAGAGGGGGAGAACGTCCGCCGAGCGTCCGCGGCTTTCCATATCATACTTGAGCGAGCCGGTGCCGGAGCGGCATATGATCTCGTCGAAAATTTCGGGCATATAAATACCTCCGCAAACCTTTGGGAGATATTGTATCAAGCGTAAGCGTTGTTTGCAAGCATTATTTGCGAGCCCGCTTGCATTCCGGCTTTTTACAGAACAGCTCAAACAGTCCAACGGCGAGAAGAAACGCGCCGAACAGTCTGCGGGAGAGGGAGCGGCTTATCTCCGTGGAGAGCAGCGACGTGCCGATTGCGGCGGGAACGCCGGCGAGTACGGCGGGGAGGACCGCGCGCCAGACGATTAGTTTGTTTTTGATATGCGTAATGAGCGCGGTTATTGCCGTAGGCGTGAAATATGTGAGGTTGATTCCCTGCG
>JAITGW010000137.1 GCA_031280325.1 Oscillospiraceae bacterium | reverse complement strand
TCGTCTAAATTTCGTCGTACATCCATGTCGTTTTTCACCGCGGTTTCGCTCAGCTTCAAGAATCTGCTGACCAAAAAAGCGCGCACGCTGCTCACCGCCTTCGCCGGAAGCATCGGGATCATCGGTATCGCGCTGATTCTCGCGTTTTCAAACGGCTTGCAGACATATATTTCAAGTGTCGAGCGCGACACGCTCTCATCGTATCCGATCACGATCGAGCATGAGACGATGGATCTGACCGCGCTGCTGTCATCGTTCGGCGGCGCCGGAACGCAGGACGACGGAGTTGAAATCTCAGAGAACGAAATCCGCGTCCGCAGCGTCATGACACGGATAATGAACACCATGCTGTCCCAGGTGAAGAGCAACGACCTCAAAAGCTTCAAGGCGTACATTGAGGAGCCGGCGATTCAGACGGAGCTTGACGGATATGTCACCGCCGTCGAGTACACCTATGACGTGCCGCTTAATCTTTATTTCACCGGCGGCGAAGCGCCGTATCAGGTCAATCCCGGGCAGATTATGCAAAGCCTCGGTATGAATCAGCCGCAGGGTCCGGCCGGGATGAGCAATCCGATGATGGGAAACGCCGATATGTGGTCGCCGCTCATACCAAACGATGAGTTTCTCGCCGACCAGTACGACGTTTTGGCGGGTAAAATGCCCGCGGGCTTTGACGAAGCCGTGCTTGTGATCGGCAAAGACAATGTGATTCCGGACATTATGCTCTTTGCGCTTGGTCTTTCGGGTCAGGCTGAGCTTGACGAAATGCTTGCCGCGTTAACCGCGGGCGGAGAGCTTTCCGAAAACACGGGCACGTATACGTTTGACGAGATTTTATCGCTTGAATATTCCCTGCTGCTGCCGACGGAGACGTATGAAAAGACGCCGGACGGCGGATGGGCGGATAAATCCGGGGACGCCGCTTTCATCGCGGGGAAGCTTGCCGCCGCGCCGAAGATTAAAATCGTCGGGATCCTCCGTCCGAGCGAGGACGCCGCCGCCGTGAGCGAGAACGTTTTCATCGGATATACGCAGCTCCTTACGGAATACGTGGTTAACGCCGTTAATGACAGCGAAATCGTTAAGGCGCAGCTGTCAGCTCCGGACAGAGACGTGTTTACCGGGAATCCTTTCGGCGCTCCGCCCGTAATTTCAAACATGCAGGAGCTGTCAGCCTACATCAACTCTATGCCGGAGGCGGAGCGCACGCAGGCGGGCACCGCGATCGAGCAGATGATTGCCGCCGGAATGAGCGATGAGCAGCTGCTTGCCATGATGAACGCGTCTATCGCCGGCTCGTGGACTCAGGGAAGCTATGACGGCAATCTGGAGCTTTTGGGCGTGACGAGCCTTGACACGCCATCGTCTATCAATATATACGCGTCAAGCTTTGAGAACAAGGAGCTTGTGGCAGAGCTTATCGACAGATATAACGCGGCGCAGCCCGAGGGCGCTGAGATCACGTTCACAGACTATGTCGGACTGCTCATGAGCAGCGTGACCACCGTCATCAACGCCATTAGCTATGTGCTCATCGCGTTTGTGTCGATCTCACTCGTCGTTTCGTCCATCATGATCGGAATCATCACATATATCTCCGTGCTGGAGCGCACGAGAGAGATCGGCGTGCTGCGCAGCATCGGCGCCTCGAAGAAGGACATTTCACGCGTATTCAACGCGGAAACGCTGATTGTCGGACTCGCGGCGGGACTTTTGGGCATCATAGTCACGGCGCTGCTGTGCATTCCCGCAAACGCGATTGTCAGGGGGCTTACGGGGATTCCGAACGTTGCGATCCTGCCTGTGTCCGGCGCTGTTGGTCTTGTGATTATCAGCATGGCGCTGACGCTCGTCGCGGGGCTGCTTCCGTCGGGAATTGCGGCGAGGAAGGATCCCGTCGTCGCGCTGAGAACAGAATGACGCGTATATAACGCCGTAAATGCGGAACGCGCCGCGAATATAAAAGGGGGAGCCGAAAGGCATCCCTCTTTTTGCAGTTTTTTCCACTCGTATTTTTGGCGTGTACGCAAATAATAGGTATATCCCAGCGATAAAACCAAAAAAATTGTTATTCAAAGGATTGATTATAATCATGAAAAAAGCACTTTGCTTAGCTTTCGCGATGATAACCGCGATCACACTGTTCGGCTGCCGAAGCGGCGCGACGAAAACCACGCGCGCGGTTACGCCGTATAAGGATTACAGCACGATTCTGCGCGCCCCCAGCCGTGCGCGCACACTTCCGGCGGTGACGGCGCGCCCGCGCGCCACCCAGCTTCCGCGTACAGGCGCGGATGCCGCGCGACGCAACCGCTCCGCAGGACCGCGCACCAGGACGTACACAAACGCCGTTCCATATAATCAGTACCCGGCGAACGCGCCCATGGTGACGTATCCTGGCGGCGGCAATGTGAGCCTTCCGGCGCGGACGCCCGGCCCAACCATGGCGCCGCGCCGCGCGATTACCCGCGGAGCGGCGGCAGGCAGCGGAGCCGTGAACCCCGGAATACCCGGCACTTTCATCGGCTGAATCTGACGCGAAATCCAGTCTTTGGCCGACACTGTCCGGCGGAGCCCGATAAAAAAATACGCGCGGCATGGTCAAGTGACTTTGCCGTGCGCGTATTTTTACAATAAATGGCTGCGTTCGCGCCCGCTATGAAACGCGCCTATACGCCCGCGTTGCAAGCGTGTACGCCAGAATGATAATTCCAGCGCACCACGCGAGGCTTATCCAAATTTCACTGCCCAATTCACGGCCGCCAAGCAGGCTGCGGATTGCTTCAACGAGACTTGTTACGGGCTGATTTTCGGCGAAAACGCGCAGAGCGGTCGGCATGGTTTCAGTCGGAACAAAAGCGGAGCTAAGGTACGGAAGGAAAATCAGCGGATAGGAATAGGCGTAAGATCCCTCCGCGCTTTTGGCGGTGAGTCCGGGGATGATCGCAATCCACGTCAACGCCAGCGTGAACAGCAGCAGAATACCCGCCGCCGCAAGCCATGAAAGTATGCTCGCGTCCGAACGGAAGCCCATAAGAAGGGCAATAAGGATGACCAAAAACACCGAAAGCATGCTTGAAACAAGCGAGGTCAGCA
>JAITGW010000011.1 GCA_031280325.1 Oscillospiraceae bacterium | reverse complement strand
AACGGGAAATACATCTACTATTGCCCGCTTGGGTTAACTTTTATCGCGGCGTCCGTATGCGGAGATAACGGGAAGCTCATCGGCGGGATGGTACTCGGACCGATTGTCATGGGGGATTTACAGGACGTAATATATGATTTGCCCGTTCCGGAGATGGCATGGGAGGTATCACGGCTTTCGGTGTTCTCTACGCAAAAGGTTCAGCATATTTCTGAGATTTTTTCCGGCGTGACGGCGCACATATCGGGGTCAGAACGCCAAAAGCTTCAAAATTTGCTGTACGATCAGGAGAAAATTCTCAAGGAAATATACATCGCAAAGGATATGTACGGCGACGAGGCGGCGCAAAACGCCGATATGCTGCTCAAGTTCGAGAAAGAGCTGCGCCTTACAGTCATAAACGGCGAAAAATCAAAGGCGATGCAGATGATAAACGAGATGCTCGCGCATATATACGTCTACAGCAATTTCGATTTCGCGTCTGTAAAAGCGCGGCTGCTCGAGCTTCTTGTCGTACTGTCCCGCGCGACGATTGAGGCGGGCGCCGACCCGGGCGATACGTTTCGTATGTCAGAGGATTTCATATCGCAGATTGAGCAGTATTCAGACGTCGACCAGCTTGCGTTCTGGATATCAGACATTGTCCGGCGCTTTATTGTACAGGCGTTTGACCTTGCGCAAGTGAAGCATTCCGACGTTGTGTTCAAAATCACGAACCATATAAAGAAGAATTGCGCCGAAAAGCTCACGCTCGACACGCTTGCAAAAGAGGTGTTTCTCTCAAAGTCATATCTATCGAGCGTGTTCAAGCAGGAGACCGGCATGAGCCTCACGTCGTATATCACAAAGGTGCGCGTTGAGAAGAGCAAGAAGCTGCTGCTTGAGGATAATATCGGGCTTGCGGCGATTGCGTCACAATGCGGCTTCAAGGATCAAAGTTATTACACAAAGGTGTTCAAAAAAGAAGTTGGAATGAGTCCCAAGCGCTATCGCAACCGCTATTTCAGGGGCGACGGAGCGGAATAGGACATTGCGCGCGGGAAGAGAAAAAACGCCGGGCGGAAAGCGGGGAGCAAGCAATCTTCCCGCTTTTCGTCGGCATATCTTTTGGCTGAAAAGGGGATAAAAACATGAGGATCATGGCCGTGGACTATGGCGACCGGCGCACGGGCATTGCCGTGAGCGATTTGACGAATTCAATCGTCGGACAGGCATGGACAGTGACGCAGAGCGTTGCCGCGCGGCTTGTCGAGCTTATTGCCGCAGAGGCGCGCTCACGCGGCGTTGGAACGATCGTCGTCGGCTCTCCGCGCAATATGGATGGAACGTTTGGCTCGCGCGCCGAAAAATCGGCGGGGCTTGCAGAGGCCCTGCGTGCGGAGACGGACTGTGACGTGCGGCTTTGGGACGAGCGGCGCACGACGGTGGACGCGCACAGAATTCTCTCCGAGGCGAACCGCCGCGGAGAAAAGCGCAAGCAAAGCGTTGACGCCGTTGCGGCGAGCTTGATCCTTGAGGGGTACTTGAATTCAATCAAATAGATTATGACGCTCGCTACGCGCGGGGAAATATTTGAAAATACAGCGGAGTACACGGCATATTGCATTAAAGCCATGCAGATAGCGGCAATAAATTTCCCGAACCGCAAAACGCCCGGCTATCAAATCCGCCGCACGTAGTCGGAAATTTCAGCGAGCGCGCGGGATGTTTCCATATCATACGAGCGCGTGCGGGATAAGTCGCCGAGAGACAGCATTCCGACAACGCGGTGCCCTTCGGTCACGGGTGTGCGCCGAACCTGCCTTGCGGCCATACAGCGCGCCGCGTCGCGCACATCGTCCGCCGGCGAAATTGCAAGAGGCGAGCGCGTCATAATTTCCTTGACGAGGGTTTGCGCCGGGTCAAGCTCTGCCGCCACGCAGCGCAGGACAATATCCCGGTCGGTTACGATTCCGCGAAGCGCGCTGCCGTCAGAACAGACGGGCAGTGAACCGATGTTGTGCCGTGAAAGCAAATATGCCGCGGTTTGCGCGGTGTCGTCCGGGGAGACGGAGACGACTGAATTGGTCATGAGCTCTGATACAAGCATTGATTTTACCTCCTGTGCCGTTTTCTTATATTTTTGGCATTCGGAGGGAAATTTATACATTCCGGAGGATGTCATGAACGACGAGAAATACATGCGCCGCGCGCTTGAGCTTGCGGCGGCGGCGGCGGAAAACGGCGACGTTCCCGTCGGCTGCGTCGTAGTCAGTGCGCACGGGGAGATTATCGGCGAGGGATATAACGGCCGGGAAAAGGAGAACTCCGCCACGGCTCACGCTGAAATCACCGCGATAGAGAGGGCATGCGCGGCGCTGGGCGCATGGAGACTGGAGGGCTGCGCGCTGTACGTGACGCTTGAGCCGTGCGCGATGTGCGCCGGCGCGATCATAAATTCACGGATCAGCCGCGTGATTTACGGCGCAAAAGAGCCGCACACCGGGGCGTCCGGCAGCGTCATAAACCTCTTTGTGGAATACGAAGCGCCGACGGCGGTGTTTGGCGGGATTTTAGAGAGCGAGTGCGCCGTGATTCTGGAGGAATTTTTCAAGGGGATCAGAAACGCAGAGTGAAAAGACGCGTTTTCTCCGTTCCGCAGCCTAAAGAGGCTTGGAACGCGCCCGCACGGCGCTGACGGGAGTTTTTTTCGCCCGGCGGAGCGTACATTCACGCAAGCTCGATCCACTGCTCAATTTTTTCCTCCAGCGCCGCGCCGAGCCGCGCTCCGAGCGCGTCAAGTTCCATCAGCTTTACAAAATCTGTCGCATACGCCTCTCGGTCGAGTGTGAGACGGGCAATTTCCGTCTCAAGCTGCGAGATATCGCGCTCCAGCCGTTCGGCGAGCTTTTGAGTATTCCGAGGCGTTTGCCGCTGTTTTTTTCATGCTTCTGACTGTCTCGATTTAATTGCGGCGCGGGCTTATGCGCAGACAGCTTGCGCGCGCGGTACTGCGCATAAGTGCAGTCATAGTCTGTAAAACACCCGTTCTCCAGCTCCCACACGCGTGTGGCGAACTCATCCGTGAAATATCTGTCGTGGGAGACGAACAAAAGTCCTCCCTCATACTCCCGCAGGGCTTCTTCAATCCATTCGCGGCTTGGCAGATCAAGGTGATTCGTCGGCTCGTCGAGGATCAGGAGACTAACATCCGTCTCCATGAGTATGCACAGGCGCAGACGGCTCTTTTCACCGCCGGACATGTCGGAGACGGTCTTGAACGCGTCTTCCCCGGGGAATTTGAACGCGCCGAGACGATTGCGCGCAGTCTGCGGCGAACAGTCAAGCTCGGCGATAACAGTGTCAAGCGCGGAGCGGTATGGGTGGTCGAACTTTACAAGCTGCGGCAAAAACGCGTATCGCACGGAGGGTCCCATACGCGCGTAGCCGGAATCGGGGCGGAGTGCGCCCATGATGATCGACAGCAGAGTGGATTTGCCCGCGCCGTTGTCGCCGAGGAGCGCGATACGCTCCCCGCCGCTGACCTTTGCGGTCACGTCGGAAAAGAGCGTCCGTCCGTCAAAAGATTTGGATAAGCCTTTCAGCACAAGCGCTTCATCAGCCTTGAATTCGCGCTCTCCGAAGCGCGCCTTGATTTTGCGCTCCGAAATTGGGCGGTCGGTTTTTGTGATGCGCTCTATGCGCGTTTCGATTGCGCGCGCTTTTTTTACCAGCGCATCGCTGCCCTTGTCAAGCGTGCCCCACTGCATGAGACGATCCGCCGTCGCCTGAAGGCGTTTCGCCTCCGCCTGTTCCCGCTCATATCGCTTCAGCTGTTCCTCGTGCCGGCGCTGTTTTTCAACTATGTAATAGCTGTATCCGCCGCCGTAAAGCTCAGCCCTGCCCGAGACAAGCTCGATTGTCCGAGTAACGGCGCGGTCGAGAAAATATCTGTCGTGGCTGATTGTGAGGACTGTTCCGCGGAAGCGGGTGAGGTACTCCTCAAGCCACTCTACGGCGCGCATGTCAAGGTGGTTTGTCGGCTCGTCAAGCAGGAGTATATCAGTGTCCTCTAAGATGAGCCGCGCGAGATTGACGCGCGTTTTTTCTCCTCCGGACAGGGTGTCGAAAAGCTGCTCCCGCTGGCGCGCGGGAATTTTAAGTCCTCCAGCGACCTGATTGCGCCGAAAGTCAAGCGTGTATCCGTCGAGACGCTCATATTCCGCCGCAAGTCGGCCGTATTCGGAAAGCGGCGCGCCGCCGGCGCCGAGTTCCATCTCCCGTTCGAGCTCCTCCATGCGGGCGCGAACCATAAACGCGCCGGACTGCGCCTGCATTAGGACATCCTCGGCGGTGAAGTCCGCGGGATATGCGGGGATCTGAGAGATAAGTCCGATTTTTTTGCCGGGAGGTATTACAATTCTCCCGCTGTCAAGCTCGCACTCGCCGACTATCGCGCGGAAAAGGGTTGTCTTTCCCGCGCCGTTTTTGCCGAGAAGTCCGACGCGCTCGCCCTCGTTAATCTCAAAGGTAAGCCCGTTCAGAATATTCTTGTCAGCTTCAAACGCCTTGACGGCGTTTTGCACCGATATTACCGCCATTTATAATACCTCTTCGTCCTGTTGCGCGTATTATAGCATTTTTTGTTTGTGAAAACAAGATTTGCTTTTAGGTTTTATTTTCGGACAGCAAATAATGAATAAAGTTTTCAGTCGGATTCTACAACATTAGCATATGAAAACGCAAAAAATATTCTTTATTTTTACCGCCGTGTATTGTATAATACTTTCGTTTGTGACGCTTACAACTAAAATCGCACATAAAATGGAGGACAAAGAGATGTCCAATATCAAGAAGTTTGATCCCAAGGAGCTTGAGACGCGTGACGTACAGATCGGGCGCGGCATTACCGTGCAGGAGTTTAATTATCCGATTAACCGCCACGACCACGGCGTGGCGACGTTTAAGCGCGCGCCCTGGTGGCAGATGCTTCAGGCGGTTGACGGCCAGATTTTCACACCCGCGATCATTCCGGACAACGTTGCCCGCGCGTTCTGTTTTGAAGGGGGAGAGCCGCGCAAGTTTGAGGATCATGACATTAATCCCGATATGTTCGGCATTGAGTGGGAATATATAGCCCAGGTCGGCGGAAGCATGGTTCGGCCGGGCAAGCCGTTTTTGTCCGACATTGAGGAGTGGTATGACAAGGTTGTCTGGCCGGACATTGAAAAGTGGGATTGGGCAGGTTCCGCCGCGAAGAACAACGGCACGTTCCTCCAGCCGGACAAGTTCAACCAGATGTGGTTCCAGACCGGCTGGTTTGAGCGTCTGATCTCCATGCTCGACTTTGAAAACGCCGTTATGGCGATATTCGACGAGGATTCGCAGGAGCATGTCCATAAATTTTTCGATAAGCTTACCGACCTGTATATCCGAATTTTTGACAAGGTTGTCGCGACGTATCCTGAGGTTCACGCATTCTTCATCCACGACGACTGGGGCAGCCAGAAGGCGCCTTTCTTCTCTCCGTCAGTCGCCGAGGAGATGGTAGTACCGTACATGCGCCGCGTGACGGATTTTCTCCATTCGAAGGGTAAGCTGTGTGAGCTGCACTCCTGCGGCAACATTTATCAGCAGGTTCCGAACATGATTGCGGCCGGATGGGACGCGTGGGCGCCGCAGCTGATGAACGACTCGCAGAAGATATATGACGATTACGGCGACAAGATCCTTATCGCGACCTTCCCGCAGGGTCTGCCGGATTCAATTGAAGCGCTTCCGGAGGAGGAGCAGCGCCGCTATGCCCGCGAATACGCCGAAAAGTATTGCCGCGCCGACAAACCGAGCTTTTACAACTTCTATGCCGCCAAATACCTGACTCCCGCGTTCCGCGAGGAGCTTTACATCCGCTCGCGCGAGGCGTACAGCAAATAGCCGTGACGTATAATCTGGACGATTTCCGGCGTTTTTTCTCCGCCGACGCGTTCGCGGCGCTTGCGGGCGTCCAAATCGACAGCGTTTCGGATGAGCGCGTGGTTTGCAGCATGGAAATCGCCCCGAAGCACAGGAACGCGCTGGGCGGCGTCCAGGGCGGAGCGGTGTTCACCCTTGCGGATTCAGCGTTTGCGGTACACAGTAACCTTTCGCTGATTGAGGACGGCGGCGCGCCGCCGACAGTGGGGCAGTCATGCGCGGTCTCATACCTGCGCCCGTCGCGCGGAACTGTGCTGTATGCCGAATC
>JAITGW010000007.1 GCA_031280325.1 Oscillospiraceae bacterium | reverse complement strand
GCGCCGTCGCACAGCTTGCCGGCGTCATGGAGGCGGAGAAGATAAACGGACGAGAGTTGTGCCGCACATAGTCCACAACGTCGGCGCGCGCCGCCATATATCCGCCTAGGCTGGCGAGAGATTTCGACAGCGTTCCCATGTAAACGTCAACGTCGTTCTCAAGTCCGAAATGGGACGCCGTTCCGCGCCCGCCGTCGCCGAGTACGCCGAGTCCGTGCGCGTCGTCCACCATCACCCGCGCGCCGTATTGCTTTGCGAGACGCACGATCTCCGGAAGCCTTGCGATGTCGCCGCCCATGCTGAAAACGCCGTCGGTGACGATGAGCTTGCCCGCGCTGTCCGGAACGGAGGCGAGAGTTTTCTCCAGATCATCCATGTCGCCGTGGCGGTAGCGAACCATCTTGCCGTAGGACAGGCGGCAGCCGTCATAGATGCTGGCGTGATTCTCGCGGTCGCAGATGACATAGTCAGAGCGGCCGACAAGAGCGCTGATGATGCCCAAATTGCTTTGGAAGCCGGTGGAGAAGGTCATGACCGCCTCCTTGCGCAGAAATTTCGCAAGCTCCTCCTCAAGCTCCAGGTGAAGCTCCAGCGTGCCGTTGAGAAAACGCGAGCCGGAACAGCCGGAACCGTATTTCTCAAAGGCGCGGATTCCCGCCTCAACGACTTCGGGGTGTATCGTCAGACCGAGATAATTGTTGGAGCCGAGCATAATGCGGCGCTTGCCCTCCATGACGACCTCTGTATCCTGTCTGGACTCAAGCGCGTGAAAATAGGGATAGATACCCATTTGTCGATAGTCGCTCGCGAGGGTAAAAGCGGCGCACTTTTCAAATAAATCCATATATAATCCCCCGTTGTATTTTTTGTCAGCGTTGTCACATTGTAACACGCCCGCGGACGCGGCGCAAGGGAAAAACCGGCATAAAAAAATTAAGAATGAGTTTAAGATAAGGAGAGCCTGTCATGTCAACCGTAAAAATCTCAGATACCGGCATTGAAGTCAACAAGAACGGGTTCGGCGCGCTGCCGATACAGCGTATTTCCGCAGATGAGGCGGTCGGACTGCTGCGCCGGGCATATGACGGCGGGATCACGTATTTTGACACCGCGCGGGCGTATTCCGACAGCGAGACAAAGCTAGGTATGGCGTTTGAGGGAATGCGGGAGAAAATATACATCGCGACAAAGTGTTTTGCAAGCGATACGGAGGGCTTTTGGAATCAGCTGCGCAAATCGCTTGCGGAGCTGCGGACGGATTACGTTGACTTTTATCAGTTCCATAATCCGGAGCGCGCATATGAGCCGGGTGACTGCACGGGAATGTACGAGGCTGCGCTTGAGGCGAAGCGGCAGGGGCTAATACGCCACATCGGCTTCACAAACCATCGGCTTGCCGTGGCGAAGCTGGCGCTGGAATCCGGGCTGTATGAGATAATACAGTATCCGGTGAGCTTTCTGTCGTCAGAGGCGGAGCTTGACTTTGTACGGGACGCCGGGGAGAAAAACATCACGATAATCGGTATGAAATCTCTTGCGGGAGGACTGATCACAAACGCGCGCGCGGCTTACGGCTTTGCGTCGCGCTTCCCGAACCTTTTGCCGATTTGGGGCGTACAGCGCGCGGGCGAGCTTGAGGAATTTTTGGAGTATGTCAAAAACCCGCCGGAGCTTGACGAGGCGCTTCTGCGTGAGATCGAAGAGGACAAGGCGCAGCTTGGCGGTGATTTTTGCCGCGGATGCGGATACTGTCTGCCTTGTCCCGCGGGGATTGACATTCCGACGTGCGCGCGCATGTCGCTCCTGCTGCGCCGCGCGCCGAACGCGTGGTACCTCTCTGAGGAGTGGGCGGAGAACATGGGTAAAATAGAGGCGTGCGTTGCCTGCGGACACTGTGCGCAGTGCTGTCCGTATTCGCTTGACACGCCGGCGCTGCTGCGGGCGAATCTGGCGGATTACCGCAACTTTAAGCGATAATTTCGGAACGCGGACAAGAAGCTGCGGATATACCGGGCGCTGGCGCGGGTGTTGTCCGGTCGGGCGAATTGAAGGAGGGATTGGCTTGCGGAAAAATGCGCAAAAAGAATTTGATCCGCAGGATATTGCGGAGAAAAAGCGCGCGATGATGCTCACCGCGCCTGTGGGACGGCTTGTAATGAAGCTCTCCGCACCGACGGTTACGATTATGCTGGTATCTGCGCTGTACAACATGGCTGACACGTATTTCGTAGGCTCGCAGGGGACGAGCGCGACGGGCGCTGTGGGTGTGTCGTTCTCGCTTATGGCGGTGATACAGGCGACAGGCTTCTTTTTCGGGCACGGCTGCGGGAATTTTATATCCCGCGCGCTCGGTGCGAAGAACACGGACGATGCGCTTGCCATGGCGGTGACGGGCTGCGTCACGGCGTTTATTATGGGAGGGGTTATAACGCTGCTTGGCACGGCGTTTTTGACGCCGATGGCGCTGCTGCTCGGCTCGACGGAGACGATTCTGCCGTATGCGCGGGATTATATGCGGTTTATCCTGCTCGGCGCGCCGTTTATGGTCACGTCGCTGATGCTGAACAATCTGCTGCGATATCAGGGAAGCGCGGTGTTCGGGATGATCGGAATGGTGACCGGCGCCGCGCTGAACGTTGCGCTTGACCCGCTGCTGATTTTTGTATTCCGTATGGGCGTTGCCGGCGCGTCGCTCGCGACGGCGATGAGCCAAACGGCAAGCTGTCTGCTGCTGTTTTTTGTGGCGAGCCGACGCGGCGGCAATTTGCCGATCGTGATACGCAAATTCGCCCCGTCGGGACGAATGTATTTTGAAATGCTGAAAGGAGGCGCGCCGTCACTTCTGCGACAGGGGATGAACAGCGTCGCAATGGTAATACTCAACCGGTCGGCAAGAGGATACAGTGACGCCGTCGTCGCCGCGATCGCGATTGTCAACCGTGTGTTTTTGCTGGCAAGCTCCGCAATCATCGGATTCGGGCAGAGCTTTCAGCCGGTCTGCGGCTTTAACTACGGCGCGCGCCTTTACGGCAGGGTTAAGACTGCGTTCCGCTTCTGCGTCGTTGTGGCGACGGCGGTGCTGACCGCGGTCGCCGCCGCGTGTATGATTTTTGCGCCGAAGATCATAGCAATTTTCCGACCTGACGACGCCGAGGTCATCGCCGTCGGAACGCTTGCCCTGCGCGCGCACAGCGTGACGCTGCCGCTGCTTGGATGGATACTCATGACGAGTTTTCTGCTGCAAACAATGGGCAAGGCTGTACCGGCGAGCATACTAGCCTTTGCGAGGCAGGGGCTTTTTCTGATTCCGTTTCTGTGGCTTGCCGTGCCGGTTCTCGGTGTGCTGGGGATTCAGATTTCGATTCCCGTCGCCGATTTGCTGACGTTCGCGCTTGCGCTTCCGCTTGGGATACACGCGCTGAAACGAGGTTTGGACGAGCGCTGACGGCGGCGAGGGCGTATCTCGCTTGGGCGTGGGCGCCGGACGGAAGCTCAGCGCTGTTCGACGTCGTATTTGCTCATATTGGGAGCTTCCGCAGCAGGCTCTCCGCAGGAAACGCGGCGCAGACGCGTCCAGGCGACAACTCCGCTTATGAGCGAACAAAGGATTATGACATGTATCGCGATGTTAATTGTATCTATGATTTCAAAGCCGAAAGTAAAGGTTATGACGGCGAACAGCGCGCAGTCAATTACAAAAAGGATCAATGCGACGAGAATAAACACGCGGCGGCGCTTGGAGAGCAGCCAGCAGATAAAGTACAGCGCGATGACGCCAAAGGCAAGCGCGGGCGCGACGATCGTCGGCAAGGCAATTCCGACGTCGGCGAACATGGACTGTCCGAAGGCGAAAAGAGCCAGTGGCACAGTTGCGGAAAACAGGAAGAAATACCCTGTTTCAAGCGCTGTCATTATCAGATTCACCGCAGTGAAGATGACGACTGACAGCAGCGTCGAGCGTGCGCGGCTGAATTTAAGCTCGGGATTGCCGTTTAAAAATTTGTTCATAAAAATCCCTTCCCTGTCAAATGTTTTATGTATTATATCAAAGCGAACAGCTGTTTTCAACCGCAAAGTTGCGGGTATGCCGTCATTTATATTCGCGGAAATAAGCGAGCCCGGAATCTGCGGGCACGGGTTCTGAAGTTGGCGGTTGATTTTTTGGCGCATATGGAGTACAATGACCCCATGATTGTTTTAGGTATTGATCCCGGGATTGCGACCGTTGGATTCGGCGTGGTTGAGACAAGCGGCGTAAACGATATTGCGCACGTCGCCCACGGAATAATCTCCACGGAGGCGGGACTGCGCCTTGCCGTGCGCCTGCACAGGATTTATCACGACGCGAGCGAGCTTATCGAGACGTTCCGACCCGGCGCGATTGCGATTGAGGAGCTGTTTTTCAACACTAACCAAAAGACCGCAGTCGCGGTCGCGCACGGGCGCGGCTGCATACTTCTCGCCGGGGAGGAGCATACGACGCCGATGTTTGAATACACGCCGCTTCAGGTGAAGCAGGCCGTCGCGGGATATGGCCGCGCGGAAAAGCGCCAGGTCATGGACATGGTAAAACGGATGCTGTGTCTTGACCGCGCGCCGAGACCGGACGACGCCGCGGACGCGCTGGCGGTTGCGATCTGCCACGCAAAATTTTCAGGATCGCTCATGGGGGCGCTCCGCGGAGGTGACGTATGTTCTACTATCTAGAGGGGAATGTCTCGATTATAGAGCCGGGGCTTGCCGTCATTGACGCCGGCGGCGTTGGATACGCCTGTGCGGTGTCGGTTAACACGCTCTCGCGCCTTACCATTGGGCAGAGGGCGCGGCTCTATACATACTGCAATATAAAAGAGGACGCGTTCGACATATTCGGCTTCCATTCAACGGGGGAGAAGCGCTGTTTTGAACAGCTGCTGTCCGTATCCGGCGTTGGGCCGAAGGCCGCGCTGGCGATTCTCTCCGTCTGCTCGCCGGAGTCGCTTGCGCTGGCGGTGATAAACGAGGACGCCGCGATGATCACGCAAGCCGCCGGCGTGGGTAAAAAGCTTGCGCTGCGCGTTATCCTGGAGCTTCGCGACAAG
>JAITGW010000138.1 GCA_031280325.1 Oscillospiraceae bacterium | reverse complement strand
AAATACGCGTTCGGCGTTCCGGTTCATCCGGCGGGCACAACGGACTCCGGGACATCGCAGGCAAGTGCGGCGGAGAGGAATTCCCGCGCGTAAAGCTCGGCGTGGGCGAACCGCAGCGCGCGCAAACGGACATGGCGGATTGGGTTCTCACGCCGTTTTACGGGCGGGATTTTGAGGAGTTCACGGCAGAGTGCGAAAGGACTGCTGAGTGTGTTGAATGTATCGTAAAAGACGGCATGGAAAAAGCGATGAGCCGCTTCAACTGACGGCGGCCCTTACAAGCGCTTTCGCGCTGACGCTGTTTGTTGTACACCCGTGGGTGATCGGACCGCTGCGTTATAATAACATTACGGCGGTGAAGCTCGGTTTTTTCATCGCCGTTTTTTCCTTATACGCACTTGCGATGATCGTCTGTCTCGCTATAAAGCTTCCGCGTCGGAGGGTTCGTATCCGCGAGCTGCGGCTGCGCGCGATTACGTTCGCGGCCGCTGTGTACATTGCGCTTATGCTCATATCCGCGCTTGGGAGCGGGAATGTGCGCGAGTCGTTTTTTGGCGCTTCGGCGCGGAACGAAGGACTCCTTGTACGGAGCGCATACGCGATCACGGCGGTTCTTATCGCGCTGTTTTATGTTCCGAAAAAGCGCGATCTGCTCGCGCTGTGCATATGCGCCGCGGCTGTTTCGGCATACGGGATCCTGGAGTTTTTTGGGTTTGACCCGCTTAGACTGCTCCCGCGGGATTATTTTGCGCGCTATGGCGGGCAGGTGATGCACGTTGCCGCGATGAGCAATATTGACGTGTATTCGACATATGCGTCAATGGCGCTTTGCGCGGGGATAGTCATGGCGGCGAGGGAGCGCGGCAAAGCGCGTATCGCGTACCTGATATGCGGCGTGATTACGGCTGCGACGCTTGCGCTCTGCGGGGTTTGGAGCGGACTTTTCGGCATTGCGGCATCGCTTGGCAGTCTTATGCCGTGGATCGTTTTCCGAAAGCCCGCGCGGCGCGCGGTCGCGGTATGGTACGGCGCTATTGCGGCGGCGGGTATCTCGGGCTGCATAGTTATTGCGAGTATGGCAGGAAAAAGCGGCAATTTACTTCTCGCGGATATCGCTGCGCTGCTGCGGGGAGAGCTGCGTGACACGTTCGGTTCGCGCCGCGGGCTTATCTGGAAGCGGGCGTGGGCGCTCTGGCGCGAAAAACCGCTGTTTGGATGGGGTCCGGATGGGTTTCGCGGCGCGTATCTTAATCGCTGGGGAGTGTTTTCGGGCGATGGACGGTACGCGATATTCGACAAGGCGCACAATGAATATTTGCAGACGATTGTGGATATTGGAGCCGCCGGTGCGGCGGCATATATTGTGCTTTTGAGCTGCGCTATACGCGCGGGATTCAGAGCTGTACGCGAGGAGAGCGCTGCGCTTGCGGCGCTTGCGGCAACAATATGCTTTGCTGCGCAGGGGATATTTAACATTTCGTCGCCGTTTGCGCATCCTGCTGCCTGGGCGCTTATCGGAATGTGCGCCTCAAGCGCGGGCGCAATCGGGAAGAAAAACGAAAATATTCATATAGGAGATGAATGTAATGGGTAAAATTCTTGCGATAAACGGCAGCCCGAGGGCGGGAGGCAACACTTATCAAATGCTTTTCGCGGTACTTTCAGAGTGCGAAAGGGCAGGGCATGAGACGGAGCTTTTCCACGCAGGGGGACGCACGGTGTCCGGTTGTCTTGGCTGCGGATATTGTCGCCGAAACCCGGGAAAGTGTTCGCGCGCCGACTGGGTGGACGGAGAATTGTACCAAAAAATGGCGGCGGCGGACGCGATCGTTATCGGTTCTCCCACATATTTTTCGGATTTGACTGCGGAGACAAAAGCGATTCTCGACCGCACAGGTCCGATGGCGGGAGGCGACGGCAGGCGCTTTTCACGGAAAATAGGCGCCGCGGTGTCTGCCGTGCGCCGCGCGGGAGGGATACACACGCTTGATTCAATTAACCATTTTTTCCAGATAAACGACATGGTAATGCCGGGAAGCAGCTATTGGAACATGAGCCTTGCGCTGTTTGAGGGTGATTTTGAGCGCGACGAGGAGGGGGGGCGCACGATGACGCGCCTCGGAGAGAACATTGCCTGGCTTGTGGAGCGGCTGAGATGAAAATTCGCCGCGCCGCCGCCGTCATCTGAGTCTTGCATAGTGTAATTTTGTGTGCTATAATATGAACGCACACAAAAGCTTGTATTGCGGCGCAGACGCCGCCAGAGAGGTGATCATAATGAAATGCCCATATTGCTCGCTGTTAGAGAGCCGCGTTATCGACTCCCGACCGGCGGAGGAAGGGGCGACGATTCGCCGGCGGCGGGAGTGTCTCAAGTGCGCGAAGCGCTTTACGACGTATGAGATTATAGAGCGCATACCGATCGTGGTGTCCAAGCGCGACGGAAGCCGGGAGCAGTTTGACAAGCAGAAGCTGCTTAACGGAATGCTGCGCGCGTGTGCAAACCGTCCGGTTACGCTGACTCGCCTCCAGGAAATTACGGACGATATTGAGATGACGCTTCAAAACTCGCTTGAGAACGAGATACCGACAGAGCGCATCGGCGAGTTGGTTATGGACAGCCTCAAGACGCTTGACGAGGTGTCGTATGTCCGCTTTGCGTCGGTATACCGCCATTTTACGGACATCAACAGCTTTATGGTTGAGCTTAACAAGCTTATTTCCACACCGGAAAAGAAAGATTAAAACACGCTTTGGAGGCTTGGCACCTCCGCGTCGGCGACTGCGTTGAGCGCGGCGACAGCCATTTGATGCGCGCCGACAGCGTGACCAAGCTCCCTTGAGAGTGTCTCTCCGCAGAAGTTTGAAAGCGCCGCCTCCACTGCTTCGACTACCGAGTGGCGAAGTATGCTCCGCGTGAGCCGCTGCCGCTCCCGCCAGAGAGTGAGGGCTTCCGCCGAAAGCTCCTGCGCTCGGCTCCATTGCTCGTCATACGCGGCGTCGAGCGCGGCGTCGGCAAGAGAGCGCACCTCTCCGGTCAGATCGGAAACACAGCGGACGCAGAGCCACGCTCCGGCGCACATCAAAAGAAACAGCGCGCAGATTACCCACTCTTTTCGCATCCGCAGGCGCTTATGAGCATTTTGATGCTTCATTTGTCAAATTGGGGAGCGACATAGAGCCTGCCGCTCTTGTCACAGGTCATGTAGAATATCTCTGTAGGGTCGGAGCAGCCGCGCTCGCGCAGCCGTCCGTCCAGCCAGGAGAGATTGAAGCCGAGATTTTTCAGGTTTTCAAGCAGCACCGCGCCGTCGCTGATGACCGGGACGGGAATTTCAGGCTCCGCCGCGCGGGTGTTCATCTGCTTTGGCGTTATGGGAGCTTCACTTGCGTAAACACAGGTGGACAGCGTGCCGTCCGTTTCAAGGACGGCATAACGCACGGCGGATATGTCGTGAATACCCGCTTTGCGCAGATGCTCGCTCAGCTCATCGAGTGTATACCTATTACGGCGCATTTCCCGCGGGTCAAGTCGGCCGTCGTCGATTATTACGCTCGGGCTTCCGGCGACGATTTTGCGCAGACGCTGTGATTTGAGCATTCCGAAAGAGATCATCGTTTCGCAAAACAGCAGCGTCATCACGGGCACAAGCCCGTACAGCAGCGGAATCCCCGGGTCGGCAAGCGGGTTTGCGGCGAGGTCAGATATCAGCACGGCGACGACGAACTCGGCCGGCTCAAGCTCTCCTATTTGACGTTTTCCCATAATGCGCATGGTTACGATCATGAGCAAATATAAAATCAATGTCCGCACTATTGAAATCGCCAACGCGTCTCGCCTCCTGCCGCGGTTTTTTATTAGGGTTTGCGCAATTGTATTTTTTATTCGTTTGAGGCATATTTTTGATCATATGAAAGGTGACTTATGGCAATTCACGAGGAGTGCGGCATATTTGGAATCTACAACCCGGGGGGAGACTGCGCAAGGGACACGTATTATGGACTGTTCGCCCTGCAGCACAGGGGACAGGAGGCGTGCGGCATTGCGGCGATGAACGAGCGCGAGCTGTCGGTGCGCAAGGACGTGGGGCTTGTGGGCGAAGTGTTTTCAGACGCTGATCTCGACGCGCTGGATGGCGTAATGGCAATCGGTCACGTGCGGTATGCCACAACCGGCGGCGGCGGCAGAGAGAACGCCCAGCCGCTCACGCTCAAATACGTCAAGGGCTCGCTCGCCGTCGCGCACAACGGCAACCTGCGCAATACAAGCGAGCTGAAGGCCGAATATGAGTATAAGGGCGCGATTTTCCATACGTCCACAGACTCTGAAATCATTGCGTATATCATCGCGCAGGAGCGCCTTAAGTGCGGCAGCATCGAACAGGCCGTTATGAACGCCATGCCGCGCTTGCGAGGCGCGTTTTCGCTTGTTGTGATGTCGTCGCGCAAGCTTCTCGCGGCGCGGGATCCTTGGGGCTTCCGTCCGCTTTGTATCGGACTGCGCGGCGGCGCGTATGTGTTCGCGTCGGAATCCTGCGCGCTGGACAGCGTCGGCGCCTCGTTCGTGCGGGACGTGCTTCCGGGAGAGGTTGTGTGGGTGTATCAGGGAGAGCTGCACTCGATGAGAATGCCGGATTTGCCAAAATCCGCGCTGTGCGTGTTCGAATATCTCTATTTCGCCCGCCCCGACAGCGTTATTGACTGTCAGAGCGTTTATGACGCGCGGCTGCTTGCGGGGCGCTGTCTCGCGCGGGAGTATCCCGTGGACGCGGACGTTGTTATCGGCGTACCGGATTCGGGGCTTGTCGCGGCGAAGGGCTGTTCAATGGAGAGCGGGATTCCGTACAACG
>JAITGW010000094.1 GCA_031280325.1 Oscillospiraceae bacterium | reverse complement strand
CGCCGGAGCCGGAGGTGCGCGCGGAGCCGGTAAAAAGCGACTCCGTTATGGATACGGCGCGCGAGATTGATTCCGCGGTAGACAGGCTGTACTCCAAAAAGCCGGAGCGCGCAGGCTTTGACGATGAAGGGGAGCCAACAAAGCGCTTCCGCTCGGTCGAACGAGAGGATGATTCGGAGGAAACGTCTCCGCGCCCGAAGTTCGATTTTGAAAATCTCAAGTTCGGGTACAATTACACCGCGGACTGAAACACGGATAAACAGATAAGAACGACGCGGCATCCTGTTTGGGCGGCATGAACGCCGCCCGCATTTACACTGCTGATTATATTCACACAGGAGTTTTACATGCCACAAGACTATAATTCCACAGTCAACCTGCCGAAAACAGATTTCCCGATGCGCGCCGGACTGGCGAAGCGCGAGCCTGATATGCTGCGCGATTTTCAGGCGAGGGAGCTCTATAAAAACCTAATGGCGCGAAACGAGGGCAAGCCCCTTTTTGTCCTGCATGACGGACCTCCGTTTTCAAACGGCGACATTCACATCGGGCACGCCGTCAACAAGCTGCTCAAGGATTTTATCGTCCGGTATAAAAACATGTCGGGATTCAAGTCGCCCTATGTTCCGGGGTGGGATAACCACGGAATGCCGATTGAGTCGGCGATCATCAAGAAAAACAAGCTCGACCGCAAAAAGATGTCAATTCCGGAATTTCGCTCCGCGTGCCATGACTTTGCAAGCAATTTTGTGGAGCGCCAGAGAGAGCAGTTCAAGCGTCTCGGCATCCTCGGCGACTGGGGTAATCCGTATCTCACCATGGCGCCCGAATTTGAGGCGGAGGAAGTCCGCGTTTTCGGCGCGATGTATGAAAAAGGATATATCTACAAGGGTCAAAAGCCTGTATACTGGTGCCCGACGGATGAGACCGCGCTTGCCGAGGCTGAGATTGAGTATGCCGACGAGCCGTGTACCGCGATTTACGTCAAATTCAAGGCGCACGGCATGAACGATACGTACTTTGTCATATGGACGACGACGACCTGGACGCTGCCGGGCAATCTCGCTGTCTGCCTGAATCCGGGGATTGAATACGCCTTTGTCAAAGCGGGCGGCGAAACTTATATTATCGCCGACGCGCTTGTCGACGCGGTGTGCCAAAAGACAGGGCTCCCGGAATACGAAATTGTTGACCGCAAATCGGGGCGCGAGCTTGAGCTTATGACGGCGCGCCACCCGCTGTATGACCGCGACAGCCTTATTATCGTGGGCGACCATGTCACGACCGAGGCCGGAACCGGCTGCGTCCACACGGCGCCCGGCTTCGGCGTGGACGACTTTAACGTCTGCCGCAAGTACCCGCAAATACCGATGCTTGTTCCGGTGGACAACCGCGGAATCATGAACGAGCAGGCGGGAAAGTATGCGGGGCTGCACTATTCCAAGGCAACCGACGTGATTTTGGGCGATCTTGAGGCATCGGGCGCGCTCTTGGGCAAGGAACATATTACGCACAGCTATCCGCACTGCTGGCGCTGCAAAAACCCGATAATTTTCCGCGCGACGGAGCAGTGGTTCGCCTCGGTTGACGCGATTAAGGACGCCGCCGCGGCTTCCTGCGACGATATTGCATGGATCCCCGCGTGGGGTCATGACCGCATGGTCGCCATGATCCGCGAGCGGAGCGATTGGTGTATTTCCCGCCAGCGCCACTGGGGTCTGCCGATTCCGGTGTTCTATTGCGAAACATGCAAAAAGCCTGTTTGCACATCGGAGTCAGTCGAGGCTGCGGCGCGGCTTTTCGCCGAAAAAAGCTCCAATGCCTGGTTTGACGCGGACGCTTGCGACATTCTGCCATCGGGCTTTGCTTGTCCGCACTGCGGCGGCGTTCACTTTACCAAGGAGACGGACACGCTCGACGGCTGGTTTGATTCCGGTTCGACCCATGCCGCGGTGCTGGAGAAATTCGCGGGACTTCGCTCCCCCGCCGACATCTATCTTGAAGGGGGCGACCAATACCGCGGCTGGTTCCAGTCGTCGATGCTGACGTCGGTCGCCACGCGCGGCCGCGCGCCGTACCGCCGGATAATCACCCACGGCTGGGCGGTGGACGGAGAGGGACGCGCAATGCACAAATCCCTTGGAAACGCCATCTCGCCGGACGAAGTTGTTAATACCTACGGCGCGGATATTCTGCGCCTTTGGGTGTCAAGCTCTGACTATACCTCCGACGTGCGCATTTCGCAGGATATATTAAAGCAGTTGTCGGATATATATCTGAAAATCCGCAACACGGCGCGCTATATCTTGGGCAATCTTGACGGGTTTGACCCGAACGCGCTGCTGCCGCTTCCAAAAATGGAGGAGCTTGACCGCTGGGCTCTTATGCGCCTTAACAAGCTGGTCGAGTCCGTGCGCCGCGCATATGAGGAGTATGAATACCACTCTATCTGCCATGGGATCCACAATTTTTGCGCGGTCGATCTGTCGAATTTCTATCTCGACGTGATCAAGGATCGGCTGTACTGTGACGGCGTTGACAGCAAATCAGGGCGCAGCGCGCGCACCGCGATTTATCTGATTCTTGACAGCCTTGTGCGGCTTCTCGCGCCGATTCTCGCGTTCACCGCGGAGGAAATTTGGTCGGCATTGCCGCACCACGGCGGCGCCTGCCGGGACAGCGTGCTGTTTAACGACATGCCGCAGCCGAAGGCGGAATATGAGTTCACGAAAGAAGCCGCCGACAAATGGGAGAGTCTTCTCTCTCTGCGGCGGGAGATCAATCTCGCGCTGGAGCGTGCGCGCGCGGAGAAGCGTATCGGCAAGCCGCTTGAGGCGGAGGTTACGATTGTGGCTCCGGCGGCGTGGGTAGCCGCAAACAAATCCGCTCTGGCTTATCCCGGGCTTGCGCAGCTTTGCGTCGTGTCGGGCGTCTCTGTCGCGGCGGCGGAGTCTGTTGAGCTTAAAATTACGGTCGAGCCCTCCTCCGGGATGAAATGCCCTCGCTGCTGGACGTATTCGCACAACGCGGATGAGAACGGACTGTGCCCGCGATGCAAAAAAACGCTTGAAATTTAATATCCGCGAAAGGCGCATACGCCGGGAGGTTTGTTAATGCAATATTTTATCTTGGCGGCGCTTGCCGTCATTCTCGACAGGCTGCTGAAAATCTGGGCGGCGGCGAATATCGCCCCGGGAACCGTGCGGACACTGATTCCCGGTATCCTTCACCTGACATATACGGAGAACACCGGCGCCGCGTTCTCGCTTCTGGCGGGCGTGAGCTGGGGGCGCTGGGCGCTTATCGCCGTGTCGGCAATTGCCAGTGTCGCGCTTATCGTGTTCATCTTCAAAAACCGCAGCAGGCTTGGACGCTGGGCTGCCGCCGCGGTACTCGGCGGGGCGGTCGGAAACCTCATTGACAGGGCGCTGACGGGCCGCGTCGGTGATATGTTCGAGCTGGAATTTATTGATTTCGCGGTGTTCAACGCTGCGGACATTTTCGCGACGGTCGGCGTGCTGATTTTCGCCGTGTACCTGTTCGCGGACGCGTTCCGTCCCATCGAAAAGCCGGCGAAAGCTCATGCGCGCGGCGAAGCGGAGCATTCGCCGCCGCCGCGCCGCACATTGACTCCGCGAGGGAGCGAGGGATCGGACAAAAACCCGTGGCTCGCCCGCGGGACTTCACGGAAAGCGGCAACCCGCAAGGTGGATGTTTTTCTTGACGGGAAGGACTTCACCGAGACGCGGATTTTAGAGGAATACGATATTGAGCGGCGCATTGCCCAATATGACGAGCGCGATAACGGCAAGCGATAAGGACGGCGGCGCGAGACTTGACGTATTTCTCGCCCGCACCCTGCCTAACCTGTCACGATCTTCGGCGGCGCGCCTTATCGAGACAGGGCGCGTCACAATCGGCGGCCGCGCGGCGGCGAAAAACCGCCGCGTCTTGCCGGGAGAGACGTTTGAAATCGACATGCCGCCGCCGGAGGTGAGCGAGGCGAGCGCGCAGGATATTCCGCTTGACGTTCGGTATGAGGATTCCGACCTCATAGTCATCAACAAGCCGCGCGGTCTTGTGGTTCATCCCGCGCCGGGACATCCGGACGGTACGGTGGTCAACGCGCTGCTGCGCCTCTGCGGGGACAGTCTGTCCGGCGTCGGCGGGAAAATGCGCCCGGGTATCGTCCACCGCCTTGATAAGGATACGTCGGGTCTGCTGATCGCGGCGAAAAATGACTTTTCGCACCTTCACCTGTCATCTCAGCTTGCGGCGCGGACGCTTTCGCGCACGTATGAGACAGTCGCGCGCGGCGCTCTGCCGCAGGACGCGGGGATTATCGACGCCCCGACAGGACGCCATCCAACGAACCGGCTGCGCCAGGCGGTTCTGCCGCGCGGAGGACGCCACGCCGTGACGCGGTATGAGGTGATCGAGCGTTTTCCGGGTTATACATATGCCCGGGCAAAGCTTGAAACAGGGCGGACACACCAAATCCGCGTCCATTTCGCGCATATAGGACACCCGGTGCTGGGCGACGGACTGTACGGCGGCGGCGACCGGCGGCTTGGACTTTCAGGTCAGTGTCTGCACGCCGTGCGACTCTCCTTTATTCACCCGCGTTCCGGCGAGACGGTGACGCTTGAGGCGGAGCGCCCGGATTATTTTGAGGAAATCCTGAAAAAGCTGCGTAACATGTGACAGCACGAAGGACGAAAGGAACGAAAGATGGCGACTGCCGAAACAATTATATCGACGCTTCTCCCCGCGCTGACAATCGCGGGACTTGCGGGATTTATTATGTACTATTTCTCGGCGCTCGCGCCCCGCGCCGGCACCCTTGAGTGGATTCACCGGGCAGTGGACAAGCCGCGCTTCCGTTTTAAGTTCACGCTGCACAAACTGCGGCGGGGTGATGTGCTTGCGATCGCCTTGATCCTTGTCGTTTTTGGCTTTGCGGATTTCTATAAGCTCGGCGATTTTGACGCTCCGCAGAGCTATGCGCATTTTGACGCGTTGCCATCAGAGTTCGGCGCGTACGCCGGCGAGGATGTGATTATTGATCTGGGCGAGTCGCAGACGGTGTCACGCGTGTTTTATTTTACCGGAACGTGGACCGGCGGCTATCGCCTCGACTTTTCCGACGACGGATATAGCTGGACCGAGGCGCTCCCGCCGGAAAACTCCTCGTGGGAAACCGCGATGATCCAAACCCACGCGGATTTGTTCAAGTGGATGACGGCGCAGCTACCGGCGGAGGGAATTACCGCGCGGTATCTGAAAATCACGGCAAAAAGCTTTCCGATCGAGCTTGGCGAGCTTGCACTGTACAACGCGGAGGGCGCGGGTATTACGATTGATCTCTCGTCCGCGCTTTCCGGGAGCGCATATCCGGACGGCGCCGCCGCGCTTTTTGACGAGCAGTCGCTCGTCCCGGCGCGATGGTCCTATCTTAACGGCATGTATTTTGACGAGATCTATCACGGGCGCACCGCGCTTGAGACGATTCGCGGCGTTTATCCGTATGAGGGCGTTCACCCGCCGCTCGGCAAAACGCTTATATCGCTTGGAATCCGCGCGTTCGGCATGACTCCGTTCGGCTGGCGCTGCGTCGGAGCGCTGTTCGGCGTGCTTATGCTGTGGGTGCTGTACGTTATCATCGCGAACATGTTCGGTAAGCGACTTATCTCAGTATGCGGAACGCTGCTGTTCGCGTTCGACTTCATGCATTTCACACAGACGCGCATTGCGACGGTTGACACCTACGGCGTGTTTTTTATCCTGCTCTCATTCTTGTTTATGTACCGCTTTTTGGCAGCCGACCCGCGCGGCCGGATGATAAAGCAAATGCTTCCGCTGTCGCTTTGCGGGATAAGCTTCGGTCTCGGCGCTGCCTCCAAATGGATTGTCATATATGCGGGCGCCGGACTTGCCGTGATGTGGCTGCTGCGCATTATAACCGGGCGCGGATATTACTATGAGGGACGGGCGCTTCCGAAAAAGAAGTATTACAGCCGTGTTCTCATCACGATCGCTGTATCCGCGGTATTTTTCCTTGTGATTCCGGCTATAATCTATATACTTGCCTACATTCCGTTCGGTCACGGGCGAGGAATGACTGTTCGGGATGGAATGCTCTGGGATCCGCGGTATTATAAGCTCATAAAAGACGTGAACGTGGGGATGTTTACTTATCACAAAAATCTCGTGGTATCAACTCCTCACCCATATGCGTCGGACTGGTGGAAATGGGTTCTTGACATTCGCCCGATGCTTTATTGGATGGACTATGGCGTCGGAAACAACCTGCGCTCGTCATTTGCGACGTTTGGCAACCCGATTGTCTGGTGGGGCGGTCTTGCCGCAATATTCGTCGTGTGCTCTCACTCGATACGCGACAGGGACAGCAAGGCGCTGCTTATCGTAATCGGCTATTTCGCGCAGCTCGGACCGTGGATTCTCATGTGGGCGCTCGACGGGCGGGAGGTTTACGTCTATCACTATTTCGGGGCGACGGTTTTCCTCGTTCTCGCGCTCGCGTATATGCTCGACAAAATCGCCGAGCGTCGCTTTATGCGTGAAAAACGCTGGATTCTCGGCTTCACGATCGCCGCCGGCGCGCTGTTTTGCCTGTTCTATCCGGCGATCTCCGGCGCGAACGTTGACCAGACCTTTGCGCGCTACGCGCTCCACTGGCTGCCAAGCTGGCCGATCTAGGGTTTGCCGCGTCCCCCAAGGAATCAGGGCGCGGCGTTTCGCGCGTCCCTGCCGTCTCCTTTTGGACGACAGCGGTAACTCCGCTACTTATTACGGCGAAAGCTTCATTACAGGGAGGATTTCTCATGATTGCACTCGGCTGTGATCACGGTGGTCTTGCGCTTCTTGACGATATTACGCAATATCTAAGCTCAAAAGGCTTTGAATTTCGCAGCTTCGGCACATATTCCGAGGCAAGCTGTGATTATCCGGAATTTGCCGCAAAGGCCGCGTGCGCCGTCGCCTCCGGCGAGTGTGACCGCGGGATCTTGGTGTGCGGCACCGGCATCGGCATGAGCATTGCGGCGAACAAAATCCGCGGCGTGCGCGCGGCGCTCTGCGCCGACTGTTATTCGGCGGAGATGACACGGAGGCACAACGACGCAAACATTCTCTGTCTCGGCGCGCGCGTTTTGGGTCTCGGGCTTGCGCTGAAAATCACGGAAACATTCCTGAATACGGAATTCGAGGGCGGGCGGCACGCTCGCCGCGTTGATATGATCGCCGCCCTGGAGAGCTAGCCTATGGCAAAATACATTCCCCATACCTATAAGAACGGACGCGCGCGCCGCATTCTCATCCGCGTAATTGTCATTCTTCTCGTCCTCGCGGCGACAGCGCTCGTGGTTTTGTTTTTCCTTTTCCGGCAGTATATCGTGATTTCGCCCGATGGGCTTCACCTGGAGATTCCGTGGCTTGAGGGATACTATTAAATTTACCCGCAAGCAACCGCGGCGAGGTATAAAAACAATAGGAGAGACTGCCGTTTCGGCGTTCTCTCCTATTGTTTTTAGTCAGCTCCTTAATTCCTCGCGCGTGAAGCTTGTCCGCAGTTTTTACTTGGAGTTCTCGTCAATAATAACCCGCGCTTTGCCCGCTCAGTCATTTTTTCCGAAAAAATGTAAAAAACTTCAAAAAACCTCTTGACAAACCGCGCTCACTCTGATATTCTATGAATACTAGTGGTGATTGATTACTATTGACGGAGGTGAAGCTTGACGCGTGAACAATCAATACAAAAAAGGCGTGCTGGAGCTTTGCGTGCTGTCCGTGCTGTCCCGGCGGGACTGTTACGGATATGACGCCGCCGAGCTCTTGTCAAGCCGAATGGAGCTGTCGGACGGCGCGGTGTATCCGATCCTTCGGAAGCTCAAGGCTGACGGGCTTGTGACAACCTATCTGTCGGAGGAGAGCGGCGGGCCGCCGCGAAAATACTACAGCATGACAGAGCGGGGGCGGCGGGAATATCAATCCGCCGTCCAGGAATGGATTTCCTTTGTTGAAATCGTTGGAGATTTACTTGGCATCAACTTTTCAAGCAACTGGAACGGAGGAGGAGTATAAATGAGCAAAAACGAATTTCTTGAAATTCTGCGGAAAAATCTTCGCGGCGTGCCTGACGCGGACGAAATTGTCTCAGAATATGAGAATCACTTTTCGGCAAAATGCGCTGACGGCTTCACGGAGGATGAGGTTTCCCAAAAGCTTGGCGACCCGGAGAATATAGCGCGCCAGTTTCTTCCGGAGAAGGGCGCCGAGCGCGCCGCCGCTTCCTCCGGCGTCGGCAGGGCTGTCGCGGCGGTCGGACTTGGCGGTGCGGACACGCTCATGGCAATGCTTGCGGCGCCCGTCGGAGGCGGGATCGCCGCGCTCGGCGCTGCCGCGCTCGCGTTTATCGTCAGCGCGTTCGTTCTCGTATTCTCCCCGCGCGCTTCGTGGCTTTCCGTTCCGTACATTCCCCATGCCGCGCTTCGTCTGAGCTTTGCCGTCTCGCTGCTGGCACTCGGAGTTACGACGGCTGTGGGAACGTGGCATCTGGCGCGCGCCTTTTCCCAATTCCTGCGCGCATACGGGAGATGGCACAGCAACACATGGGCGGCGGCGTCCGGCCGTCCTGTTTATCCGCCTCGCGCGTTCTTCCCGCAGACGCCGCCGCATCTGCGCCGCCGGATTCGGGCCGTTATGCTGCTTTCGGCGGTGATATTCGCGGCGGCGGCGCTGATCAGCTATGTCACGGCCGCCGCCGCCGCCGGAGCTTTGGAGTTCTGGCACGTTTGGAGCTGGTTTGTATAGCGCCGCCGCCTGAATTGCCGCCGCCCGAGTTTCAATTAATAAGGTAAAAGGAGGAGTCCTCTCGGTCTCCTCCTGATTTTCTGTTGTCAGCCGCCTATAGATTCCCGATCAGTCCAAGCCTCACCTTTGCGGTCAGAATGCGCAAAACGCTCTCGTCAATACGCGATTCGGAGATCTGCCCGGATTCTACCGCGGCTTTCAGCGCGTTAAATGACTTTTGCAAATCCGCCGGCATAAGCAGCATGTCAGCCCCGGCGCTGATTGCGGCGACGGCGGCGTCTCCCGGCGAATATTTGCGCGTAACAGCCGCCATTGACAGTGAATCCGTGATAATCACGCCGTCAAAGCCCAACTCAGAACGCAGCAGATCAATTACAGGTCCCGACAGGGCGGCGGGCGCGCCCATCTGGTCAATCGCGCTCATGGAGGCGTGTGAGATCATAATCACCTCCGCGCCGGCGTCAATCGCGCGCTGAAACGGCACAAATTCCATATCGCGAAGCTCGTCAAGCGTTCGCGCGCAGTCCGCCGAGGAGTCGTGCGGATCAGCTGTGACGCTGCCGAGTCCGGGAAAATGCTTGACCGCGGCGGCAACGCCCTGGTTATGTAAGCCGCGGATAAAAAATTCGACCATATCGGCAACAAGCCGCGGATCTCCGCCGAAAGAGCGGTTGCCGATAACCTTGTTGTTCGGATCGACAAGCACATCCGCCACGGGCGCAAAATCAAGATTGAAGCCGAGATTAAACAGCGCCTTGCCGATCTGCTTGCCGCCAAGCTCCGCGATGTTTGTGTCGCCTGTCGCGCCGATGTTTCCCGCGGGGTCAACCGGCGGGATTTCAAGCCTGTCATTCCCGGTGACGCGGGCGACCGCGCCGCCCTCCTCATCAACGCCGAGAAAAAGACCGGCGGACGAATAGTCCTGAACCTTGCTAAGCATGGTCTGCACCTGCTGCGCGGTTTTGATGTTGTGGCTGAAATAAATCAAGCCGCCGACGGGACGCGCTGCAAGTGAGGTTTGTGTGCTTGTCCCCGCCTCGGTAACGGCGCTGTAGCCTGTGAGCTGCTCCGGCGTTATGAAAAAGAGCTGCCAGAGCTTTTCGTCACGGCTCATCCCGGAAAGAAAGCTCTCCGCGATTTCGCGCGCGGAATCAGCCGGCGGGGCGGGCGTCCCGACAGGCGTCTCGACCGGAGGCTCCGGCGTATCTGTAACCTCAGGCGGAAGAAACACATCCGTCGGAGGCGTGTTGTCGGGCTCAAGGGGCGGCGGCGGCGCGTAAATAACCGCGGCAACGGCGGCGGCGGCGGAAACAAGGATGAACAGTATACAGAAAATCAGCGCCGACGCGCGCTTTTTCGGGACCGCGCTCATCTACTCCTCCTCTCCGGACTTTTCGCCGTCTGCCGCGGAAAGCTCCGCCGGGGGGGCGTCATTCTCCCTCGGCTGCTGCGCCGCCGCAAGGTCGGCGTAAAATGATTCTTTATAAAAACCGCGCCTATAGTTTTGGATCAGCTCCGTGACAGTCAGCGCGATGATTGCCGCGGCCGCAACACCCATGAACACCGCGACCGCGATTGACCACCAGGCGTCAAACGTCTCCGGCGTGCGGAAGAGCGTCACGCAAAAGTAAACGAGAATACCGCTGCCGATAATGCGGGACAGGATGTTCGTTTGCGCCTTTGTGGCGCGCTTTTTCGGGGACATGTCCTTTTCGCGGCGCTTGAAAATTGACATAAGCATATCCTTTCGTTCGGGGGATTTTCAGATAGATATAATACTAAGCAAATATACTACTCCAATGCGCGGAATTTGTCAAATACAAAAAGTTCCTGTATTTTTCCGTGCAAATGCTATCATTAAGTGCAAGAAAGGTAAACGCCTTTCAAGCACTTATTTTTTTTGCCCACAAGGGGGGGGGGTGAGTATTTGAACGGGTACTATTTTACGCCGACAGACAGACGGCGGATCGCACGAATGTGGGCGGCGTATATACCCGCCGAGCTAATAGCCTTTGATCTCAAGGTGAACCCGGCGACCGTCCACCGCGAATTGAAGCGGGGCAATGCGGACGGGGAGCTGGACGAAAACAAGCGGCTCAAATATGACCCCGA
>JAITGW010000076.1 GCA_031280325.1 Oscillospiraceae bacterium | reverse complement strand
GGCAGGCGCGAGTTCAGCTCATACAGGGCAGTCATGGCGTCGCCGGCTTCACATAGGTCGGCGAGTGTCAATTCATGTGGTCTTTGCTCATTCATGCTCTGATTATAACGCCTCCGCGCGGATTTGGCAACAGATATTTTCCGTTCGGGCAGAACGGCGGCACCCCCCTCGCGCGGCAGAGGCAATAAATCCGCGCGGAAAACATTTGACTATCTGCGCGCCGTCGTGTATAATCCTCTCAAACTAACAAACTACCCGTAAAGGAGAGGTACTCACATGGAAAAAATCTTGGAGGGCAAGGTTGCCCTCGTAACAGGCTCCGGACAGGGAATCGGCCGCGCGATCGCGCTGTTTTTTGCGGCACAGGGCGCAAAGGTCATCACAAACAACCGCAAGCCCGGTAAATCCGCACCGAGCATGGTCTCGCCGGAGCAGATTGAAAAGCTTGATCCGGAACAAAAAAAGCAGTTTCTTGAGGGGCTTGAGAAAGAGACGGGCGATGCGGAGAGCACCGCAAACCAAATCCGCGCCCTCGGCGGCGAGGCGACGCCCTGCTATGCGGACATCTCAAAAATAGAGGACGCAAAGCGCATTGTGGACTTCACGGTCGAAACCTATGGGCGGATCGACATCCTCTGCAACGTCGCGGGCGGCTTTGGCTTCTCCCCGATAGAGGATATTACGGACGAGCTTTGGGATCACGTCAACGGCGTCAAGCCCAAGGGCTATTGGCATGCGATAAAATACGCCGTACCGTACATGAAAGCTCAGAAATACGGGCGCATTATCCTTTGCGCGTCGCCCGCGTTTCAGGGCGACGTGCTGACCCACGCGGAATATTGCGCCGCTAACGCCGGCGTCGTCGGTCTGACCCGCGCCGCCGCAATTGAGCTTCGCCCCCACGGGATCACGGTAAACTGCTTTGCCCCCGCCGCCGCCACGCGCGCGTCATATGAGCTTGAGGCGGCAAAGCGCACCCACGACAAGGGCATTATCACAGAGGGCAAGAAGTATATTGACATCAAGGACGTTCCCGGTCCCGAATATGTCGCACCGTTCGTTGGGTATCTCGCCAGCGAAAAGAGCGAAAAATGCTCCGGCGCCGTGTTCATGCTCATGGGCAATATGATCAACAGGTTTCTCGACCCGACGCCGGCGAAGGTACTGTTCAAGGAAGCGCGGGATCCATGGACAATCGACGAAATTTTTGCCAGGGAGACGGAGCTGTTCGAGGGTTATGTGAGCCTGGCGGACAAATAGGCGGAGAAATTACAGAGCGGAATAACACGGGAGGCGCTTCACGGGCGCCTCCTTTGCCCTGCCTCCGCTTCGGTTTGTTCGGAGATTCGCGCGCCTCTGCCAATGCCGTGAAATGATTATCCAAAGATAAATGTTTTTGCTTTTGTGGTATATTTTCCCTTTATTTCGTGAATACTCCAGTCAAACGCATTTTTTGGGGGTATACCACATGAAAGAGAAGAAATCATTCGCAAAAAGCGCCGGAGATTTTCTCGCCGGCCGCGGTTTCTACATCGTACTGCTCGTCTGCATCGCCATAATCGGCCTATCAACCTGGGCGCTTCTAACCTCGAACAAGCCTGCGGATTCCGGACTGTCGTCCACTCCGGTCGTGAATCTGACTCCCGATCAGAACAGCGTGCCCGCGTTCAACCCCGCCACTCCGACGCCGACAAGCCTGCCCACACAGGCACCCTCGCCCGCGCCGCTGCCCACTCCGACGCCGACAAAGGCTCCGGAGCCGACAAAAAAGCCCGAACCGAGCAAGAAGCCCGCGGTAAGCTCCGGTTATTCGTCGATCGATGAAATTGCGTTTATCTGGCCTGTTATAGGCAATATTATACAGGAGTATTCTGTTGAGGCGCTTGTCTACAACCGTACAATGGGCGATTGGCGCACACATCGCGGCGTTGACGTAGCTGCGGCAATCGGCGCGAAAATCTATGCCGTCGCCGACGGAACTGTGTCCGACATTTTGCAGGACGACATGCTGGGCACGGTTGTGATTATTGATCACGGCCTTGACTTGAAGAGCAAGTACTGTAATCTTGCAGCGACGCCGACTGTGAAAAAGGGCGACAAGATTGCCTCCGGCGCGGTTATAGGCTCGGTCGGCGAGACGGCGCTCGGCGAGACCGGGGATGTATCGCATCTGCACTTCGAGATGGAAAAGGACGGAGAGACGGTTGACCCGCTGAAGTATTTGCCTAAAAATTAGGGGGGGTGCGCACGCTGTTAAAAGCGGAACACAAGTGTGTTCCGCTTTTGCGCTGCGCCGCCGGGTTATTCGGGCTTACCATCATCGTGCCGCCAAGCATGCTGAGCGCGCCAAACAGTACCTCCCGGCTTGTTGGAGTAAAGTTAGAAACAAAACCATAGCTGTTCTTCCCTGCGCTGCCCCCAAGCCCGCTTCTTATCGCCTCCGCCGTTGCGTGCGCGAGCTCCATACCTGCTTTGTCGCCCGCCGCTCTGGCGCGGTCCCACTCCTCCGTAGCCGCGCCGATTGCGTCGTACTGCGCCTGGGACAGCTTCTCATCGCCGGGTAACCACATCCCGGTGGGATCGACATAATTCACCGGGGTATTATATTTATAGCGATACTTATGCAGACTTCCTTTCGTCCATCTGCATAAGGCCGATAAACTTGTAATTGATTTCTACCCGTTGCACCCGGTTTTTCCGGCTCCTGCCCTCCGCGTCGTAGACCACAATACTGTCAATGAGGTCGTTGAGAATAGCGGCGTCCAGCTCCGTGATGTCTGAGTATTTGCGGACGGCATTGAGAAACTTGGTTGTATTGCTACCCTCGGCGTCGCGCTTTTCAAGCTGTGCTTTCAATTCCGCGATTTTAGAGGACAGTTCTGATTGTTTCTTCTCATAGTCTGCCGACATAGATAGAAACCGCTCGTCCGAGATGACACCCAAAGCGTTCTGTTCAAACAGCTTCTTTATAATGGTGTCGAGTTCGCCGCTTCGCTGTATGCACTTATCAAGTTCCTTTTGCACCCGTTTGTATTTGTGGTTGGCATTCCCGCTTGCCAATCGCTGCGCGTAATCGGAAAGCTCGTCCTCGCATTGTTTTGCTATCGCCGCATTGCGCCGGATGTCATCAAGCACCAATTGATACAATGCCTTGTGCGTGATGTAGTGGGCGGTGCAGTACCGCGTTGCCTTTTGGCGGTAGAGGTTGTTCGTGGCGTTTGCGGGGGTGATAACAGCCGTAAGCTGAACCGTGCCATTATCCGTACTGATAGATGTGCCGCCTGAAATTGTAATTCCCGCAACTGACACATCACCCGGATTCGGGGCGCTTTGCCGTGTGACGGTGATGGTATACACCTTTGTGCTGCCGTCCTCGGCGGTGACTTTCACATAGGCGGTGTTCGCGCCTACGGCAAGCGTCATGGTTTTGCTTGCAATCTCATTGGCGCAAGCGGCGTCGCTATACAGTTTTTTCCCGGTAAGGCGCAGCAGGAGATATGCCAGCGCGGAGGCCGCGAGGTTGAGCGCGATGTTTATAAGGTCTACCCCGTTAAAGAGCGAGACGGCAGCCACGACAATCCCCGCCGCGAACCCTGCGAAGCCGAGCAGATTGAAAGACTGTACGCGCAGGTCAAGCGCGGGGTCGAAATATCGGCGCAGGAAGTTTTGGGTGAGGTTGTTTTTCATGGCGTTTCATCTTCTCCCGCTTTTAAAGCAATCTCCCTGCTGAGAAACCGCTGTTCCGCTTCCAGTTCCCGGCGCAGTTCGTCCTCGGTGGGGAGATAGAGCTTATATTTTGAAGTGAATATTTGCGATTCGCCTTCCGGCAGGGTGTATTTCACCACGGCCTCACTTTTATCGGCGCAGAGGATGATTCCGATGGGCGGGTTGTCTCCCTCATTCATCATCTCCCGCGTGTAATAGTTAACGTACATCTGCATTTGGCCCAAATCTTGATGGGCCATGCGCCCGGTCTTTAGGTCTATCAGCACAAAGCATTTCAGAATGTAATTGTAAAAAACAAGGTCGATATAGTAGGATTCACCGTCAAAACTGATCCGCTTTTGCCGCGCTTCAAAGGTAAATCCGCGCCCAAGCTCCAACAGGAACTTTTGGATATGCGTCACAAGCGCGTGTTCCAATTCGGCTTCGTAGAGGTCGCTATTTTGCCGAAGCCCCAAAAATTCCAGCACATAAGGATCTTTTACCGCGTCAAGCGGTGAAACGCCGGGTTCTTTTTTGATGATTTCATCGCGCACGGCGTCGCGGTTTCCGCTTGACAGAACGCGCTCATAGCAAAAGCTGTTTATCTGCCGTTCAAGCTGGCGCGTACTCCAAACGCCTTTTGAGGATTCTTCCAGATAATACTCACGGGCGTTTTTATTTTCAACTTTCATTATCATTCGATAATGTGTCCAACTCAATTCGTGACGCGCTGCGTCACGAATT
>JAITGW010000048.1 GCA_031280325.1 Oscillospiraceae bacterium | reverse complement strand
AGATACGCGGCGTTATCCGCTCCGCACACATTGCGCCGAACGAGGCTGACGCGCGCGCGTTTATCATCGACGGCGCGGACACGCTTTCGGCGGCGTGTCAGAACGCCCTGCTAAAGCTTTTGGAGGAGCCGCCGGCGCACACGGGTTTTATCCTGCGCTGTGAGGAGCCGGGCGCGCTTCTGCCCACGGTTCGCTCGCGCTGCCATATCACTGCTTCGGACGAGCCCGAGCCTTTCGCGGACAAGCGTTTTTCCGAACTGGCGGAGAGTTTTTTGCGCGCAGTCAAGCGCGGCGGCAGCGCGCTTACCGTTATGTCGTTCGAGCTTGAAAAGCTTTCCCGCGAGGATTTTGCGGAACTTCTCTCCGCTCTTCTCTCCGCTGCGGCGAGCGCAAAGCGAGAGTGTGCGCTGTCAGGTGCGGACGCGCCGGAATATCTTCTCCGTATAGAGCTCGTGATCGCCGCGGCGGAGCGTTATCTCGTCCACAATCTCTCCGCGGGACACGTTGCCGCAAAAATATGCGCGGAGCTTATGCCGGAATAATTCCAGGAATTGTGAGGAAATGAAATTGACAGAGGTAATAAGCGTCAAATTTTCTGACGCGGGAAAAATATATTACTTTGATCCGCGCGGCGTCCGCACAGAAAAAGGCGACGGCGTCATTGTTGACACGGCTAACGGCGTCGAATACGCTCACTGCGTCGAGGGCAACCACGAGGTGGCGGACAGCAAGGTCGTCGCGCCGCTGCGCCCGCTTGTGCGGCTTGCCACGGAGGCGGACCGCGAAACCGCGTTGCGCATGAAACTGCGCAACGCCGAGGCGCTCGTTAAATGCCGCGAAAAAATCGCCCGGCACAATATCCCCATGAAGCTCGTCTCGGCGGAATACAGCTTTGACGGCGGAAAGCTGATGTTCTTCTTCACTGCGGAGGGCCGCGTTGACTTTCGGGAGCTTGTGCGCGACCTTGCCGCGACCTTTAAGGCAAAGATAAAGCTGCTGCAAATCGGGGTTCGGGACGAGGCAAAAATGCTCGGCGGACTCGGGGTTTGCGGCAAGCAGTTCTGCTGCACGCAGTTTTTGAACGACTTTCACCCGGTATCCATAAAAATGGCGAAAACGCAAGGACTTTCGCTGAACCCCGTTAAAATTTCCGGCACGTGCGGCAGGCTGATGTGCTGCCTTAAATACGAGGAGGAAGCGTATGAAGACCTTGTCGTCCGCGCTCCGCGCGTTGACGCGTTTGTGGAAACCCCCTCCGGCAAGGGCACTGTTGTAAGCGTTAATCTTCTGCGGCGCAGCGCAAAAATCCGCCTTGAGGATGGTAACGACACGACGCTTAAAACCATATCCTTTGACGAGCTGGACGTTCTTGGCGGCAAGGCGCGCCGCGCCGAATATCAAGCCGCAAAAGCGGAGGGCAAGCTTGAGGAAGCCGGCTTTAAGCCATCTGTAATCGCGCCCGCGCCTCCGCGCCCGACGGAATTTTCGCCGCAGCAAGCCACGGCGGAGCGTTTCGATCATCGCCGCAATCTTCCGCCGCCGCGCGAACGGACGGAGCGCAACCGCCCGCCGCGGATCCCCGCCTCCCATGCGGCGCAAAAGGCTCCCGCGCCGAAGCTTTCGGCGCCGCTGCCGGAGCCGGTGAAGAAAAATAACCACCGCCGCTTCACCCGCGGAAAGAAAAAATCACCGGGAGCAAGCGATAACGCGTAAACGCCGGCGCAGGGGGATCTGATTTATGGCAAAATATGAAACTCATTTGAGCGGAGATTTTTTCGGGCTTTTGCAGCTTATTGACGACGGGATACTGCGCGGCAGCGCTTCCGCCAGCTTTGAGGACGGAAGCGATTGGCAGGCGCGCGGCGTCCGCTGCGCCGTGCGCGTGTATGAGAGGTACAGCCTTATCGGATCTAATCGCGTCAGTCTGAGCGTGACGCTCGTCGGCGCGGCAGACAGCCTGTTCATCTCCGCGATTACAAGCGGCGGAAGCCAAGCGATATTATTTAAGCTGAACACCGTCGGCGAAGAGAGCTTTTTGTCCTGCCTCACGGATATTGTAGAGCGTTATCGCGCTTCGCAGTGAACCGCGGAGCGCTCCGCGCCGCCCGCACAGGGCGGCAAGCTAACTCGGAAGCCGCGTTCTCGGGCCGGACTGCTCCGCCTGTGAATGCGGCTTCATGTTTAGTCCGCTATATCTTGTGCTGCGCTCGGCGCAAATTCACAAGGTTAAAGCCGTTTTTGGAAAATCATCACATAAAACGCTTTTTACACTTGACATTGGTACCACTCCAGGGTTTATAATATACATGTATGTATGTGTGGGAGAAACACTTTACATTCACGCTTGCCGCCCGATTCGGAAGGCCGGTATTATTTACATTATATTGAGAACGACGTAAACAAGGGAGGATCTATATGGCAAATATGAACATGAGTTCCCAAAGCTCGCTCAAGTCCGGGGTGGACAAGTACCTGTCGGAATTTCCCGGCAAGCTTATCTGCGCGCGCCAGCTTTGGTATGAGGGACTCGGCGGACAAGGGACGCTAAGCCCCGATGAGCTTGCGGCGGTGGAGACCGCGATTGAGTCAAACCCGAGCTGGGTCTCCGCCGGCAGCGTGCGCTATGAAAAATTCGGCACACAGAACAGCTTCCGCCGCACAGATGAAGCCCCGAAGCCCTCACGCATCGCGGTTCAGCACATGTTTAAGCTTAACGGACTGTACAAGGAGCCGGACGGCAAAATCATCAAGATCGTCCTGTCGGAGGTGTACAACCTCCGCTGCTTTGAGGTGCGGGACGGCAATCTCACGGGATCGATGATCAAGATTCACCCGACCTCTGACAGGGCGAAGGCTCTTGTCGAGATCGCGTAAGGAGGAAGTTATGGCAGAAAAAATTACTCACAGCGTATGCGTGGGCGGTCCGATCGCGATACACACGGTTGACGGCGTCATCCGCCGTATCCGTCCCATCGTGTTTCGCCCCGACGATCCAAAGGGCTGGGTCATCAAGGCGCGCGGGCAGGAGTTCACGCCGAACCGCAAGGCGCAGCCGGCGTTCATCGCGCTGACGGAGAAAAACCGCGCCTATTCCTATGACCGCATCCGCTATCCGATGATCCGCGAGGATTTTGCGGAGACGGCGGACGGCAAAAACCGCAACACGGAAAATCGAGGCTCGTCGGGCTATCGCCGCGCCACGTGGGACGAAGCGCTTGACCTTATCGCACGCGAGATTAAACGTCTGCAAGCGGCATACGGCAAGGAGACGATCACCGCCTGCACCGGCTCTCACCACTCGTGGGGCCTTGTGGGCTACAAGCTTTCGACGTTTGCCCGCTTCTTCCGTATGCTCGGCTACACCGAAATCAAGGACAACCCGGACTCTTGGGAGGGGTTCACCTGGGGTGCGCCTCACACATACGGATACTATTGGCGTCTCGGCGGCACAGAGGCGTTCGACCTTCTCGAGGACGCTCTGCAAAACGTCGAAACGATGGTCATGTGGTCACACGATCCGGACACGACGCGCGGCGGATACGCCGGGAACGAGTCCACCATGTGGCGCCACTGGCTGGACGATCTCGGCGTGCAGTTCATCTACATCGACCCGTACAACAACTTTTCATCAGTCAAGCAGTCCGATAAATGGTTCGGACCCCGCCCCGGCACGGACGCCGCCCTGTGCGAGGGTATTGCGCATGTGTGGCTGACTGAGGGCCTGTACGACAAGGAATATATCGCGAAGCACGCGCACCGTTTTGACGAGTGGGCTGCGTATATCCTCGGCAGCGGCACCGACCGTATCGCCAAAACTCCCAAGTGGGCGGAAAGCGAAACCGGCATTCCCGCGGCTGACATTAAAGCCCTGGCCCGCCGCTGGGGAACAACGAAAACGATGGGCGGCTCCGGTCTGCGCGGCGGATTCGGCGGCGTGTGCCGCACCGCGAACGGTACGGAGTTTGCGCGGCTTATGGTTCAGCTTTTCGCCATGCAGGGCATGGGCACGCCCGGTCAGAACATCTGGGCGGGTACGACCGGCGCGCCGATGGACTATAATTTCTGGTTCGGCGGATACTCTGACCCGCTCTCGCAGATCGCAAACCAGCCAATCGCCGACAAGACGGCGGTCAACTGCGTCACGCAGAAGCTCTACCGGCCGAACGTGCCGGACGCGATCCTCGACGGCCATTATGAATGGTACGGCGAGGGGTTTTGCGGCGGCGGAATCGACCTTGAGTTTACGGAGCACATCTATCCGGAGCCGGGGTGTTCGCCGGTGCATATGTTCTGGCGCTATGGCGGCTGCTTCATGGGTACAATGCTTGACACAAACAAGTGGGTAAAGATGTACAAATCGCCGGAGCTTGAGTTTGTCGTGAATCAGGACATTCACTTCCACGGCGAGGCGCGCTTTGCCGACGTAATTCTTCCCGCGTGCACAAATCTCGAGCGCTATGACATCGGCGAGCTTTGCAACTCCGGCAATGGCGGCTATCAGTCGCACAGCCAGACGGGCAACAGCTGGCAGGTCGTCGTGTTCCAGGACAAGGCGATCGAGCCTCTGTGGGATTCTAAGAGCGACTATTGGATTTTTGCAGAAACCGCCAAGCGTCTCGGCTGGGGCGAGGAATTCACCGAGGGACGCACGGAGCTTGACTGGTGCAAACGCATGTGGGAAAAATCCGACCTGTGCAAAAAGGTCTCGTGGGAGGATTTCACAAAGAAAGGCTACTATGTCGCCGGCGTGCCCGATAATTGGGAGCGTCATCCCGGCTTCCGCTGGTTTGCGGAGGGTTTTCCCTGCGATACGCCGAACCACAAGGACTTCCAGGAGGAAGGCAAGCTCGGCACGTTCACGGGCAAGTTTGAGTTTGTGTCGGAATCCCTGCTCTACTGGGCGCCGGACGACGAGGCAAGAACGCCTATCGCCACCTATAAGCACTCGTGGGAGGGGCATCACTCCATTAAGGCGCGCAAATATCCGTTCCACCTCATCACGCCGCACCCCCGCTTTGACTATCACACGCAGCACAACAGCTCTACCCCGTGGTTCTGGGAAATTCCCGAAAACCGCGTGTATATTAACGGCAACCCCTATCTCGTCGCGCGTATTCACCCGAAAAAGGCCGCCGAAAAGGGCATTTCCGACGGGGATCTCATGCTGTTGTTTAACGAGCGCGGAAGCGTTCTGTGCGTTGCGCGCGTCACATACCGCGTTGAGGAAAACACGATTCACGCATACGGCTCGTCGGGCATCTATAACCCCGTCGTCCCGGGTGACACATCGATGGACATCGGCGGCTGCGTGAACATACTTTCCCCCGGCAGACTTATCGGCGACAAGGTTCCCGGTATGGCGCCGAACTCAACGCTGCTTGACGTGTGCAAGTACGAGGGTCCGATTCCCGAGACTCAGTATTTCGAAAAGAAGCTCGACAAGGTTGCCTTCGAAGGCGACCCCGACGCCGAAACCTGTGTTGAGATCATCGAGGGTCACGGCTTCGAAAAGATCCAGGCAAAGGTTCGCGCGAAATTCCTGAAAGGGGCGGCTGTATAATATGAGACTTGGTATTGCTGTTGACTCCCGCATGTGTATGGCTTGCTACTGCTGTTTTACGGCGTGCAAGGACGAGCACTGCGGATTTGCCTCAAAGCTTTCGGCTTCCCAGCCGATGATGGGGCAGAACTGGATTGACATTCGCGAATGGGAGCGTGGAGACAATTCCCGCCGCATCAAAACGGCGACCGTGCCGACGCTGTGCGCTCACTGCGCCGACCCCGCCTGCATGAAGGCCGCGAAAAACGGCGCCGTCTATAAGCGCGAGGACGGAATCGTCATCATCGACCCGGAGAAATCCAAGGGTCAAAAGGCGATCGCGGACGCGTGTCCGATCGGCGCCGCCTACTGGAACGAGGAGCTTGAGATCGCACAAAAATGCACCATGTGCGCCGAGCTGCTTGACGATCCGGACTATCTTGCGTATCTCGGCGACCCCAAGCTCAAGGTGCCGCGCTGTGTCGAGGCGTGTCCGAACAAGGCTCTCATCTTCGGCGACCTTGACGATCCGAACAGTGACATCTCAAAGCTCGTCGCGTCGCAGAAGCATACGCAGCTTGAGGCTCTCGCCGGCCGTGAGACAAACGTCAAATGGCTCAACGTGCCGACCGTTTTCCTCGCCGGAACGGTTTATCGCCCCGCCGAGGAGGAGGAAGTCCTTACAGGCGCTAAGGTCAGGCTCATCTGCGAGGACACGGGCGAAACCTGGGAGACCGAGACGAACTATTTCGGCGATTGGGAGATCGAGTGGCTGCCGAAGAAC
>JAITGW010000045.1 GCA_031280325.1 Oscillospiraceae bacterium | reverse complement strand
AAGCTTTTAGAGCGTGAATTCCGTGTTGGCAACATCACGGACATATGGCGTCACGCGAGATTTATTCTGCTGTTTCTGATGATGTTCACAGTCATATACGGCTTATACATCCTCTCCGCGCCAAAAGCGACGCGCAAGCGGGACAGACTTCCGGGCGCGCTTCTTGCCGCGTCCGCGCTGGTCGGCGTGTCCGCCGTTTTCTCGCGGATGATCTCGGAATCGGCGAAATACGCGATGGTTTACGGCTCGCTTGCGTCGGTTATCATACTCATGACGTGGATATACATGTGCTGCGTGATAATAGTTACGGGCAACGTATTCAATATAAGCCTGATTCGGGCAAAGGAGAAAAATGGATTTTCCAAGACAAATTAAAACCCTGCGCGAGGCGCAGCTGATAAATCCGCTTGTGCTGGCGCATATTGGCGATGCCGTGCTGGAGCTTTTTGTGCGGACTCGCGTGCTTGAGCGGGGGCGCGCCAAAGTGGACAAGGCGCACCGTGAAAGCGTGGCGATGGTGTCCGCGGCGGCTCAGGCGGCGGCGGCGAGACTTGCGCTTCCGCTTCTTTCCGAGGAGGAGGGAGAAGCGTTCAGGCGCGGCCGCAACGCCCGTGTCGGATCTGTGCGAAAGCACGCCGACACAGGTGATTATCACGCCGCGACAGGGCTTGAGTGCCTGTTCGGACACCTCTACATAACAGGACGGATGGAGCGCGCGGCGGAGCTGTTTTGCGTGTGTTTTATTACGGACGCGCCGGAGAGTACTGCTTCGAAGGAGGGTAAAAATGGCGATTGACGCGCTTTTCCTGCGCGCGCTGCTGCCGGAGATTAACGCGTGGGCGGCCGGGGCGCGCGTTGATAAAATCCGTCAGCCGGGGCGTGAGCTGATAATTCTGAACCTGCGCGGCGCCGGAAACCGCAAGCTGCTCATTTGCGCGGGGCAGGATGGCGGACGCATACATTTCACCGACGCTGAGTTTGAGAATCCGCCCTCTCCGCCGATGTTTTGTATGCTGCTGCGCAAGCATTTATCGGGGGCAAAAATCGTTTCCGTGCGCCAGCTTGGGGTCGAGCGCGCCGTACAGATTGCGTTTATGGGCTATTCTGCGCTGGGCGAGCCGGAGGAAAAGCGGCTTATACTCGAAATTATGGGACGCAGCGCGAACCTCATCCTGGTCTCCGCCGACGGGCATATAATCGACTGTCTGCGCCGTGTTGATATAGACGCGCAGCAGCGCCGCCCTGTCCTTCCGGGGCTTCTATACAGAACGCCGCCCGCGCCGGATAAGCTGCCGTTAATCGACCTTGAGCCGGGCGATATTTCGGCTGCGATCGCTTTCGCGCCTTCGGATAAGCCGGCGGAAAAATGGCTTGTCGAGCGATATTTCGGCCTTTCGCCGCTGATTGCGCGGGAGGCATGTCACATCGCCTGCGGCGACGTGTCCGCAACGGTCGGTCAGACGCGCGAAATTGAAGACGCGGCGCGGCTTGACGCGGCGCTGCTTGGCATAGTGCGGCGTGTGCGCGGCGGAGAGTTTTCGCCGTGCGTCTTGCTCGACGAGTCCGGCGCCGCTCGGGACTTCTCGTTTGCGCAAATCACGCAATACGGCGCGGCGTATTCCGTCCGGTGGGAGGAAAGCGCGTCGGTGTTGCTGGATAAATATTTTACCGCGCGCGGGAAAGCGGACGCCGCTCGGGCAAGGGCTTCTTCTTTACTTAAAACCGCGAAAAATGCGCGTGACCGGGCGCGTCGCCGCGCCGCGAATCAGCGCGAGGAGCTTTGCGCCGCGGCGCGCCGGGATTATTCGCGCGAGTGCGGCGAGCTTATAATAGCCAACCTGCATAACATAAAGCCGGGCTCGGAGGAGCTTATCGCCGAGGATTATTATAATGGCGGGACGCGGAAGATCGCACTCGACCCGCTTAAATCGCCGCAGGATAATGCCGCGCGGTACTTCAAGGAATATTCAAAGGGAAAGACCGCGGAAAAATATCTGACTGAGCAAATCGCGGCGGGGGAGAGGGAGATCGAATATCTTGAAAGCGTTCTGGCGGAGCTGGAGCTTGCGGAGACAGAGCGCGAGCTTGAGGAAATCCGCCTGGAGTTTTGCGAGACGGGGTATATCCGCGCGCGGCGCGCGGGTGATCGGGCAAAGCCCGCTCAGCCGCGTAAATACATCTCCGGCTCCGGGGCTGAAATTCTCGTCGGACGCGGGAATAAGCAGAACGACCTGCTCACTTTTAAGATGGCGTTCAAGACTGACGTATGGCTTCACTCAAAGGGAAATCACGGAGCGCACGTGATACTGCGAACGGGCGGGAATCCGCCGCGCAAAAGCGATATTTTGGAGGCGGCGTCAATTGCCGCCTACTATTCCGCCGGACGTGGAGATACGCGCGTCGCCGTGGACTGGTGTCTTGCGAAATTTGTCAAAAAACCGCAGGGTGCAAAGCCCGGAATGGTGATTTATTCTGATTACAAGACGGTTATTGCCGCGCCGGCGCATCAGGAATAGCTCGGCGTCCCGCGTCGCATATATCGCGCAGGGCGCACTCAGCGCAGCGCGGCGCGCGCGCCGCACACACCGCGCGTCCATGCATTACAAGCCTGTGGCAGAAATCGCTTGATTTATTCTCAGGGAGAAGTTTGCGAAGCGCGGTTTCGATCTTTACGGGATCCTTCATGTTTTTCACAAGACCGATACGATTCGACAGGCGTATGCAGTGCGTGTCAACAACGACGCTGGGCGCGCCGAACACATCGCCGAGAATCAGGTTTGCCGTTTTTCGGCCCACACCGGGAAGCGTGAGCAGTTCGTCCATAGTTCCGGGGACGGTTCCGCCGAAGGCTGTGAGCAAAGTGTTTGCCATCGCGACAATGTCGCGAGCCTTTGAGTTGAAAAAACCGCACGGGCGCACGAGCGCGGCGACGGAGGACACATCCGCCTCCGCAAGAGACTGAAGCGTCGGGTATGCAGCGTACAGCGCGGGGGTGGTTTTATTGACGCGCTCGTCTGTGCACTGCGCGGCAAGGCGCGCGCCGACCACAAGCTGATACGGCTCGGTATAATCGAGCGTACACAAAGCCTTTGGATACAGCGCTTCAAGCCGGGCAATAAGCTCCGGAACGGTTTTTTTGTTCATAAACGCCACCCTGACATACCGCGGGCGCAAAGCGCAGCCGCGGTGTATTTTTTTCGCGGTGAAAGAAGATTTTTGCCCTGTCTGACGCGGATCATACATTATAACCTCAAATACGCGCAGCCGTCACCGTCTCAGCTTTGAAAAAATCACTCCGAGCGCCCGGAATTTATAGAATTTCCAATACGCGAGCCCCGCGCTGAGCGCGTTTGCTAGAGTGTATCCGCAGCGCCGGACAAGCCTTTGCCGCAGCGCGCGGCGATAGAGGTCTGCGGCGCTCATCCACGAGGCGTGATAGTGATGTATGCTGTGGGTGTTTTCAGTGATTGAGATCTCTCCGGTGCGGAAGTACATCGGAGAGAAATATTCTGTGGGATAGAACACAAAGCCGTCAATGACCTGCCGGCGGTTTTCAAACACAAGTCCGAGCTTGCGCAGCACCTCGTTTTGATAAACAACACAGGTCGTAAGGTTTGGCGCGCCGTCGGGATTCAGAAAGCTGCGGGTATCATAGTCGTCGAGCATTGCTCGAATTACGCGATTTTCCGGCTCCGCGCCGACTCCGACGCCGATACCGATGTTCACGGCGCGGTTTCTGCCGAATTCAAACCCCGTAAAGCCGGGAGAGTCGAGCAGGTCGTCAAACCGAGCTATAAGCTCAACGTCCGTGTCGAGAAAAATTCCGCCGTATTTATAGAGAATATCAAGCCGCGCATAGTCCACGGCGAACGCGAATTTGTCGTGGGCATACGCTTCGCGCGGATATTTGTGCTTGGTTACATCATAATTTGCCTCGCTCCAAAAGCGAAACTCATAGTCCGGGCAGAGCTTTTTCCAACCGTTGATATAGGCGCGCTCCGCATCCGGTATCGGTTTGCCGCCGAACCACGCGTAGTGTATTATTTTTGGAATCATACCGCAACTCTCCATAATGTACTGACTTCAAAAATACCATTACAAAACGCGTCTGTCAACTTATTTTGGACTAAATTGCATTTTTTGACATAAAAACTGTTGACAAGCGATGACAAGTAGTGTATCATGCGAAAAGTAACAAATGTGTAACAGGATTAACAACTTAATAACTAAAAGTGCTTGATTTGTTAAGAACAAGGAGAAAAGTATTGCAATGTTACGAAAAATGTTTCAACGTAATAGTTTTCATATAATAAAATACCGCGTGCGCAGGACTGTGCGCGGCGTCGGATTTGCGCTCGGCAAGGTGCATGGACGGCGGGTGAGACTTGCGGCGCTTGCAATCTCGTCAGCTTTGGCGATCGGTTTTGTTGTTGCGGCGACACAGGGGGACAGGACGACATACGCCGTATACTTCAATGGAAAGCAAATTTGGCAGGCGGGCAGCCAAGTGGAAATCGTCGAGGCGCTGCAAAGTGTTGAGACGCGCCTTGCCGCAATCACGGGCGAGGAAATTTCGCTGATTGACAGCATTTCAGTGCTTCCGGCGGATTCCGGCGCGCACGCCGCCGGCTTCATGGGCGTGGACACCCTTGAAACGGCGATTATGGAGGGCCTCCCCAACGTATCGGAGATGTTCACGGCGTCTGTTGACGGGAGGATTATCGGCGCGACGGATGACGGCGCCGCGCTCTTGAGGACGGTTAAGGAAATCGTTGACGAATACAGGAATGAGAATACTGTTGAAATTAGTATGGACGGCGACATTGTTATGCGCAGCGAATATGTAAGCGACGGTTTGATCATGGATATACCGGAACTGCGCGAGGCGCTGCGCAGGAGCATTACGGTGCGCCGCGCGGATCAGGTAACGGACGCTGTGCAGATTCCGTTTGATACGGAATATATCGCGGATAATACAATATACAAAGGGGACGAGAAAATATCCGTCGCGGGCGTTCCCGGCGTTTTGAATGTTACCACAAAGACGTATTATCTCAACGGCGAGGCGCAGAGCCAGATCATAATAAGCTCTGTGACCCAGGCGGAGCCTGTGACCCAGGTGGTGCTTCAGGGAACAAGGCCGAGACCCAAGACGGCGTCCTACGGCAAATATATATGGCCGGTGAAGAACGTGGTTCTCACGTCCAATTTCGGTTTGCGAAAGGCGACGATCGGCTCGGCCAATCACAAGGGCATTGATGTCGGCGGAAGCCGCGGCACGGATATTTTTGCGGCGGACGGCGGAATTGTCATCATGGCGGAGCGTTATTCGTCTTTCGGGCTTATCGTTCAAATACGGCACGACAACGGTGACATCACCTACTATGCCCATTGCAGCGAACTGCTTGTATCGGAGGGAGAGCGCGTGTACCGCGGGCAGACGATCGCGAAAATGGGCAGCACGGGACGCTCCGGCGGGGTGCATCTCCACTTTGAAATCCACCCGGGCGGCGGGGAGGCGGCTGATCCGCTGAAATATCTGCCGTAAAACAGAACAACCTGCGGGGCGGTCGTAAGACCGCCCTGTTTTTGCGGAATTTTGTAACGAAACGCGCCCGCGCGCGTCCTATTGGCAAAGGCAGGTGAAAAATGTGGATTTCGAGGAGGTTTACCGGCAGTATTCCGGGGCGGTGTTCGCATATGCGTTTTCGCTCTGCGGCAACCATGCGGTCGCGGAGGACATCACAAGCGATACTTTCCTGAAAGCGATACGGCACAGCGGAGACTTTAGGGGAGAATGCCCGCTCAAGTCATGGCTGTGCCAAATCGCGAAGAATACGTACCGGGACTTTCTGCGCCGTCGCTCGAAGCTCGCGGAAATGCCGGAGGATATGTCTGACTGCACGGATTTTGAGAGGGATGTGCTGAGGCGCGACGCCGCGCTGAGCCTCCATAGGCGGCTGCACACGCTTTCCGAGCCGTATAAGGAAGTATTTTCGCTGAGGATATTCTCAGAGCTGTCATTTGCGGAGATCGGAGAGATATTCGCCAGGAGCGAAGTGTGGGCGAGAGTCACGTTTCACCGCGCCAAATTAAAAATCAAGGAGGGCGAAGGCAATGTCTGAAAAAACAACGACGGAATGCGGAGTTATACATGATCTTTTGCCGCTGTACGCGGATGGTGTGTGCGGGGCTGAGAGCCGCGCGCTTGTGGAGGAGCATTTGAAAATGTGCGCGGAATGCGCCGGAATGCTGGAGCAAATGCGCGACGCCGAGGCAGAGCGGTCCGGAGCGGAAAAAGCCGAAATCGGGGCGCTGAGAAAAATCAAGCGCAGACTGATATTGAAGACGCTGGCGGTTGCGGCGGCATCCGTCGTGGGTGCGGTGGCGCTGACGCTTGCGCTGTGCGTGT
>JAITGW010000005.1 GCA_031280325.1 Oscillospiraceae bacterium | reverse complement strand
CCGCAAATTCAGTTTCAAAGCCGACAAGCTTTCCGGAGTCGTCGAGATAGTTCATCGGAGCGTAATATGTAATGCCGATGATAAGCTCCTTCTTGGCCTTGATGTATTCCCAGTCGGTTTTTTCTTTCTTGGCGCAGCTGACGGCAAAGCTGAGAACAAGCGCCAGAACAAGCGCGGCGGATATAAGCTTCTTCATTTTTATCCTCCCGTTTTATTTTTTATTGACCCGTATATCCTACACGATGACGTATATTTTGTCAATAACTATTCCAATTCGCGGCGCGATATTTCAACATAAGTCCCGCGCTCGAAAAACCACAGCGCGCCGGAGGAGACGCGCAAGCTCGTCACACGCTCCATTGCGCGGGCATAGGCGCGTATTTGATAGGCGTATTCCTCCGCTTTTACCGCCATATCGCTCTCAGATCGGACCCTATCCGTCTTGAAATCCAGAATCAAAAGCTCTCCGTTTTCGATAAATGCAAGATCAACGACGCCCTGGAACAGTATTTCATCGTCCGAATCAGTCTCAAAAAACTCCCGCGCGGGGCAGAGGAGCGAAAACTTAAACTCCCGAAAGATTTTTTCCGAAGCGAGCGCGCGTTTTCCAAGCTCGCTGTCAAAGAACGCAAGCAGGCTCTCCGCGCGTACCGCGTCAAATTGCCGCCGGGTGAGCAGCGCGCTATCCCTCAGGCGGAGAAGCTCCGACCGAACGCCGCCGAGAGTCGCGCATTTATCGAAATTAAGCAGCTTCATCGCGACGTGAACTGCGGTTCCGCGCTCGGAGCCCGTCAGCGCGCCGGATTCGGATGCAAACTGCGGGCGCTTTCGAGGTCTGTAGGCAGGGTTTTGAGTATGCGAATCGCGAAGCTGCGCGTCTGCGCTGACCTCCTCATGCGCCGCGCCCGGCTTGCGCTGTGTGACCGTAAGCTTTGAGGGAAGCTCCGCGGCGCCGGCGTGAGCATAGCGGAACGTTTCATACCGCGGCGGAAGAAGCTTGTCGTCCGCAGCTTTGGCGGCGGGTATCGCCGCGGCTGTATAGTCAAAGCTGTCAGCGGCGTCAATTTTACGTATATTCCAGCGACCGTTATATTCAGCGCAATGCACAGCCTCGCCGAACAGCGCGCGCGCCTCGGGACGCCACAGCGAGGAGAGCAGCAGCATTTGCCCGATCGACGTCCTGTCGATTAAATCAAGCGGCGTGACGATACGGCGCGACTTTAACCTAAGGTTTTCAAGCGCGGCTTGCGCCGTGCCGCGCCCTTTCTGCGGAAGCGAGCATGTCATGATGAGCTTTTCGCGCGCGCGGGTCATTGCTACGTAAAAAATGCGAAGCTCCTCCGCCTTTTTTTCCGCAATGAGCTTGTCCTTTATCGCAAGACGGGCCGGCGTCGGAAATGACGCGCGTTTTTCCAAATCGACGCGCATGAGCCCAAGCCCAAGCTGAGCGTGGAACAGCGCGGGCTTGTCCGAATTGGTGTCGTCAAGCTTGAAATCCTTGCACAAATCCGGCAGAATGACGATCGGAAACTCAAGCCCCTTTGATTTGTGAATCGTCATAATGCGCACGGCGCCCTCAGCGGCCTCCGGGGAATTCTGAGGCTGCCGTCCAAGCTCACGCATACGCGAAAGATATGTCAGCAGGTCATACATGCCCGCGGAAGCTGCCGCCGCGCATTTTTCGGCGAGGGTAATCATGTTCATAATATTGCGGCGGCGCTTTGCGCCATCGTCCCATGAAGATACTATCGCGGGGAGCGACGTGAGCGAAAACAGGCGCCACAGCATTTCGGACGCCGTGTGCGCAATGCCAAGCATGCGCAGTGTCTCGATGGAGGTCAGCGCGTCCTGCGCTTTGCCGCTGTGCTCCGCGAAAAGTGAAAGAGCGGAGTAAAAGTCCGTATCCGGCGACGCTGCGCGTATATCCGCAAGTTCCTCCGGCATGAAGCCGTATACGCCGCTTGAGAGTACGGCGGCAAGGGAAATATCGTTTCTCGGATTATCGATGACCTGCAAAAACGCCATTACAAGCTGGATTTCCTTTGCTGCCCAAAAATCGCTGTTTTCCGGAGCGTCAACGGGAATTCCGTGCTTTTGGAGCGCGCGGTTATAGATGTGCCGTTTTCCCGACATGCTGCGCAGCAAAATTACCACATCGCCGTATCCCGCACGGGTTGGCGTTCCGTTCCGAGCGGGGAACTCAAAGCCGCCGTCTATTATTTCACGTATGCGCTTCGCAACAAAATCTGCCTCAAGCTCCGCGGCGCGCGGCGCTTCCGAATCGTATGCGCTCTCCGTGCGCTCAGGCAGGGCGGTGTTTATAATATCAAGCTCTACAGCCGAACCGGAGCCTGCGTCACGCCGCGGAAGCAGATATTCGCGTTCGGTATACTGCATGCCGCCGAACTCGCGGGACATGATTGCCGAAAAGACATCATTCACAGCCAGGAGTATGTTTTCGCGCGAGCGAAAATTTTGCGACAGGATTATTCGCCGTCCCGGCGCCTCTTCACCGCCGGAGTCCGTGTATGACTCATATTTTTGCAGGAAGATTGAGGGATCGGCAAGACGGAAGCTGTAAATAGACTGGCGCACGTCGCCGACCATGACGCGGTTGCGCCCGCCGCGCGATACGGCGAAGAGAATACGCTCCTGCACCTCGTTCACGTCCTGGTATTCGTCGATCATTATCTCCTTGAAGCGCTCCGATATTTCGCGCGCAAGCTGCGTCGCCGCGCCTCCGGAGTCCGTTGTAAGGGCAAGGGCGTAATGTTCAAGATCGCTGAAGTCAAGCACGCGCCGCCGCCGCTTCTCAGACGAGTATTCGGAGCGAAAATCACGGATTACGGAAAACAATTCGATTAACACAGGATAAATAACCGATAAATCCTCCAGAGCCGCGGCGCTGGAGCAGCTTATATGCCTGACGGCATCCCGCATTCCGCCGCGCAGTTCGTCCCAAAAGTCTATGAGGTCGGAATACTCGTCCTTGTCGCAGTTTCCGCGCTTCGGAAATGTGAAAGCGGACGCGGAATGCGCCGCATCCCAGCCGCGCTCCGCAGCTGAAATAAACGCATCGCACTGCGCCGCGGCGGCGCAAAAGCACATTCCGAACGCTTTTTTCGCATCGTCTGAGAGCGAGATGTTTTCAAGCGCGTCGTCTGTCCACGCGCGCCACATGGCGATTGTGTGCGCCGCGGAGGAGAGCAGATACCGCCCCCAAAGCGTCTCTCCCGCGTCGGAATAACGCGCGGCGTCCATAAGCGCCAGCTGTTCCTCAAGCCAGCGATCAGGAGTTGGGTGGCTCATGAGCTTTGCATATACATCCAAAACAAGTGCGGAGAGGCGTTTGTCGTCGCGCCCGGGGGAAATAGAATCTACCATTTGCGAAAATTGCGGCGTCAGAGACTCGTATCGTGCGCTCAGCACACGCTCCGCTGCGCGCGCTTTAAGCATGTCGGATTCTTCCTCCTCAGCGACGCGAAAATCCGGAGAAAGCCCGAGCGCGGCGGCGTTTTCGCGGACAAGTTTGCCGCAAAAGCTTGATATTGTTCCGATTTCGGCTGTTCGCACGAGTATTGCCTGCCGGCGAAGCCGGCGGTTATCAGGCTGTTCCGATATGCGGGTGCGTATGGTCTCGCCGATACGAAAGCGCAGCTCGGCGGCGGCAGCCTTGGTGAACGTTATAATCAAAAATTCACTGACCTCGCACGGGTCATCGGCGTCGAACACACGTGATAACAAACGCTCTACAAGCACGCTTGTCTTGCCGGAGCCGGCCCCGGCCGATACAAGCAGAGGCTCGCCGCGCGCTTCAAGCACGGCGCGCTGCTCCGGACTTGGCTCAAACGCCATCACCGCACCTCCGTATCGAGTATTTGCATAAATTTCTCCGCCTTAATCGGTTCGATATACAGGCGCCTGTCGCTCTTACCTCGCCCGAATGGACACGCCGCTGTATAGTCGCAGTACCTGCAGGCGTCCGCGCCGCCGCGGCGCGCCGAGGGGC
>JAITGW010000003.1 GCA_031280325.1 Oscillospiraceae bacterium | reverse complement strand
GCACGCAGTATGCCGCGAGCGCGAGGACAAGAAGCGCCGCAAGCACCGCGCGAAGATACGCGTGGGTGATAAAACCGAACACCGTACCATCAAAGGCGGAGTGAGCGAAGGAAAGCGCGGCGACCGGCGACACGCGCGCGAGTGACATCAGCGACGATACCTGCACCTCGTCCAGGCGCGCCTCCATGGAAGGCGCAATAAGTATTGACAGCAGACCGAGCGCGGCGAGTGCGGAGCATAAAAGCGCGCGGGGCAGACGCCGGCGAATGTAGCCGCGGCTGCATAGGGCGGAAAACAGCGGCGTTGCGACGGCGAGCGCGCCGACCATCTCTGTCATTGCGCCGCAGAGCAAAAACGCGGCGGGAGCCAGAAGCCGCGCGGCTTTGGAATCGCTGTCAAACAGGCGGTACGCGGCGAGAAGAGCCAGTGCGGGCAGCGGATAATTAAAGAACCCGGCAGCCCAAAAGACGCTCTCCCGCAGTGTATTCAGCCCGATGAGCGCAATCAGTGACAAAGTCAGCGCGGCGGCGCGGGCACGCCCCTTTTTGTCGCTGCGGGAGACAAAATCCCCGACGAGAAACGCGGTAAGCCCAAGCGAGCCCGCGGCGATAACGCGAAACGGCCACATTCCGAGGCGGAGCGCCGGAGAGAGCAGCGCGTGGACAAGTATTTTGCCGTTTTGATTCTCATAATGCGACGCGAGCGAGGCAAAAAAGCCGCGCTCGAAGAACGACGCATAGAAAAAATCGTCGCTGCCAAGCCGCACGCGCAAAAACACGGAGAAAAAAAGCGCCGAAACAAGCGCCGTGAGCAGGTGCGGCGAAAATATTCGGCTGTTGCGGAAGTTTTTGTGCATGTTCGCTCCTATGTTATCCGAAGCGCCTCGGCCCGCAAAGCCTTGCCGCTGTCCGGAAAGACTTCGAATATGCAGCATTCGAGCTTTGCGGCGCCCGCCGCGGTCTCATACCGCAGCCGCGGGTTGCCGAGGAAGTGATCGACGCTCGTCTCCGGCTTTACGCCGAGGATTCCGTCAACCGCGCCGGTCATGCCAAGGTCAGTTATGTATCCCGCGCCGTCGCGCGTAACCTCCGCGTCAGAGGTTTGGACGTGTGTGTGCGTGCCCCAAAGGCAGGTGACGCGGCCCGCGGCATAGTGGCGCATGGCAAGCTTTTCGCTCGTCGCCTCTGCGTGAAAATCAACCAGGCGGATACGGCAGCGTCCGGCAGCGTCAGAGGACAGCGCGCGGTCAAGCGCGAAGAACGGGCTGTCAGTCATGGAATCCATGCCGAGACGTCCGATAAGGCTCATGACAAAAATGTTGCCCATGGGCGACGGAAAAACATCCCACCCGCGCCCCGGCGCTTGCGGCGCAAAGTTTCCGGGGCGCAGAATGAAACGATTATCATCGAGATACGGCAGAATCGAACGGTTGCTCCACGCGTGGTTGCCGAGTGTGACAACGTCCGCGCCAAAGGTCAAAAGCATATCGGCTTGGTCGGGCGTAAGCCCGCGCATGTCGGCGTTTTCGCCGTTGACGACGCAGAACGAAATGTCATAATGCCGCTTCAGGCCGGGAAGCTTTGACCTGATGATGTCAAGTCCCGGCTTGCCGCACACGTCGCCGACGGCAAGAATATTATATGTTTTCGGCATATATGACAGGCTCCGGCAGGGCGCGCGGAATCAAAATGCGCACGGCGCGGGGACGGTTCGTGATTTCAATCCTGCTGTGCGCGCCGCCGTCCTCCCCGTCTCGCGTCCATTTTACGGGTTCCGTGAAAGAAAACTTTACGCGCGAGGTGTGCAGCAGCGTGACGGAGGGCGAGGTCAGGTTATGCTGTGCTATTTTCAAAAGAAGCTCGCTCAGCTCCGCGAGGTTTACAGGGTTTTTTACGAGTATGACCTCAAATTTGCCGTCGCCGAGGTTTACGTCAAGAGGATTGAGCTTGACAAGACCCGCGACGGACAAGGAGTTTGTGACGCCGCCAAAGACGAAATTATCCTCGATCACGCCGCCGTCATATTCTATGCGGACGCGCCGGGAGTGTACGGAGCCGAGCTCGTAAATGCCGCCGAGAACATAAGCGAGATGACCGAGGGCGCGCTTGGTGTTCTGCGGAGTCGCATACGACACGCGCGTAAACGCGCCGAACGCCGCGATATAGGTGAAATACTGGCTTCCAAACAGACCGACGTCAAGGGACACCGGCTCACCCTCCAGCGCGGTTTCAACCGCAATGTCCAAATTGCGCGAGAGGGAGAGAGTGGAGGCGACGTCGTTTGCAGTGCCCATCGGGATATAGCCGATCGGCGGCGGATTTTCCGCGTCCACAAGTCCCGCGACGACATCGGACAGTGTACCGTCCCCTCCGGCGCAGACGAGGGTGTCATACTGCGGCCCAAGCTCGCGCGCGAGGCGCGACGTGTCGTGGTTTTGAGTAAAAAACGTGGTTACACAGCAATTCCGCACGGCGAAGCGCGATATAATGTCGACGAGCTTTGTTTTGGTGATGCCTTTCCCGGAATATGGGTTTATCAGAAGCATTATTTTACGCATGATTCTCCTTTTGCGTCCGGCGCAGCTTATCCGAGCAGCCGGACGCGGACAATATCGTCCAGCGCGCGGATATCCTCCGTGAGTTTTTCGCCGGCGAAGGGAAGATCGATCATCGTATACGCCATGTCGTGTCCGCGCACGCCGGCGTTATGCATGTTTTCAATATTCAGACCGTGCGCCGAGATTACGCGCGTGATCTGCGCGATCATGTCGGGCTTGTTGCGGTGAAACACGCACAGGCGCGACGAGCCGGGAACGCGCGGCATGGACGCGTAAGGCATGTTCACGGAGTTTGCGATATTGCCGTTCTCAAGATAGTCGCGGATCTCCTCCGCCGCCATGAGGGCGCACTTCTCCTCGCTCTCCGGCGTCGATGCGCCGAGGTGAGGTATGGCGATAACGCCCTTTGCGCCCGCCGTTTTCGCGTTTGGAAAGTCCGTGACATAACAGGCGACCTTGCCGGAATCAATCGCCGAGAGAATATCGTCGTCGCAGACAAGCTCCGCCCTTGCGAGGTTTATTATACGCACGCCGGGGCGCATGACAGACAGCGCTTCGGTATTTATGAGGTGGTGCGTGCTGTCCATATACGGCACGTGAATCGTGATATAGTCGCAATTGCGGTATATCGTCTGCAAATCCTTGGCGTGCCGGATGTTTGTGCGGAGCCGCCAGGCGGCGTCCACCGACAGATACGGGTCATAGCCGTAGACCTTCATGCCAAGGCGCGCCGCGTCGTTTGCGATTTTCGCGCCGATCGCGCCGAGACCGACGACGCCGAGGGTTTTGCCGGACAGCTCCGGTCCCGTAAAGGCATTTTTACCGGCTTCAACAAGCGCGGGGATTTCATCGCCGTTCTCGGCGATTGAGTGTACCCAGTCGATCCCGCCGATGACATCGCGCGACGATATGAGCAGCGCGCACAGCACAAGCTCTTTCACGGCGTCGGAGTTCGCGCCGGGAGTGTTGAACACAACGATCGCCTCCTCCGCGCAGCGGTCAGAGGGGATATTGTTCGTTCCGGCGCCGGCGCGCGCGACGCACAGAAGCTTTGAGCCGAACGTCATATCATGCATTTTCGCGGAGCGCACGAGAATCGCGTCCGGATTTTCGACGGCATCGCCGACGGTATAGTCGCCCTCCGCAAGAACGTCCAGCCCGATTTTCGCGATTTTGTTCAGCGTTTGAACTTTATACATATCATTAATCCTGCCCAATCTATTTGTTTTTTAACTCGAAGTCGTTCATGAATTTCACAAGCGCGGCAACGCCCGCCTCCGGCATGGCGTTGTAAATAGACGCGCGCATCCCGCCGACAGAGCGGTGTCCGGCAAGGTTCTCAAAGCCGTGCGCCGCGGCGTCTTTGACGAACGCCTTGTCAAGTTCCTCTGTCGCGGCGCGGAAAGTGACGTTCATATCGCTGCGCGCGTCCGCGCCCGGAACGCACGCGGAGAAGAGCGCGGACTCGTCAAGATAATCATAGAGCAGCTTTGCCTTTGCGGTCTTGAGCTTTTCCATCCCCGCGACGCCGCCCTGGGTTTCGAGCCACTTGAGAACAAGACCGAGCATATATATTGTATAGCACGGAGGGGTGTTGTCCATGGAGTCCTTTTCAATCGCGACCTTATAGCTCATGAGCCTGGGCGTGTATTTAAGCTCTTGCCCGGCAAGCGCTTTGTCTATAATAACGACAGCCATACCGGCGGGAGCCATGTTCTTCTGCACGCCGGCAAAGATGACTCCGAATTTCGGGACGTCAACCGGCTTTGAAAGAATACTCGACGACATATCGCACACCAGCGGCGCGGAAACGGACGGAATATACTTCCATTCCGTGCCGTAAATTGTGTTGTTTGCGCAGTAGTAGAAATACGAGGCGCCGTTTGAGGTTTTGATTTCCGACTGCGCGGGGATATAGGTGTGGTTTTTATCCTCAGATGAAGCGGCGATATTGACGGCGCCGTACTTTTTTGCCTCGTTCATGGCGACGCTTGCGAAATTGCCGGTGATTGCGTAGTCCGCGGAGCCGTCCTCACCCATGAGGTTAAGCGGAACCGCCGAAAACTGGAATGTTGCGCCGCCCTGCATAAAGAGAATTTCATGCGTATCCGGCACGGAGAGGGCTTTTTTAAGGCTCTCCTTAACCTCCTCGAAAATCGAGAGATAAACCTTGCTTCGGTGACTCATCTCCATGACGGACATGCCGCTTCCGGCAAAGTTTGTCATCTCAGATGCGGCGGCTTCCAAAACAGACAGGGGCAGCATACTCGGCCCCGCTGAAAAATTGTAAATGCGGTCTGACAAAATAAACACTTCCTTTGTTAAATATGCTGAATGTCCGCGCGGTCCGACAAAGTCCCGCTGCGCGCCGGCGCGTGTCAGCTCTCGCGGCGGAAAGCCGTATCCCCCTCGGAGAGGAGCGGCGTTATGGTCGCTTCGCGGGCAAATTGTAATTATGATATTATATCCCGGGATACGCGGTTGTCAAGAAAAAACTGCGCGGCTTGCTGTATTTGCCGCCGATAATCCTGCGCCGTGAAAAGAAATTCTCAAAAAACCGCAAATTTGTCTTGACACACCGGGGTTTGTTTGGTAAAATACCAAGGCGTCTATTTGGGGATGGTATGTCCAAATGCAGTACGCGATGCGAAGAATCGGGAGATTGCAAGCCTTGGCGGCGCGAGGAATTCGCGCTCCGTGTCAGTCTTGGTAACTTCCGAGGAGTATGTCCGGCGCCGGAGTCTTGTGCTCCGGCGTGTAATCGGGCGGCTGAGAGGCACTGACTTTACGCGGGCTTTGGCGTATATCGCCATGCGGGTGACGCTTGCCGGTAGGTTTTTTACCGGTTTTGTTTCCCGGCAGGAGTGATACGCACGGCGGAGTGTTCAGAAATTCTCATCCGAACGGTAAACTAAAAACTTACCTTTGGGAGGAAAAACAATGGCGACAAGCAAGAAAATGATCCGAATCAGGCTGAAAGCCTATGACCACCAGCTCATTGACCGCGCCGCGGCGACGATTGTCGAAACGAGCAAGCGCACCGGCGCGCGCGTTTCAGGTCCGATTCCGCTGCCGACGCACAAGGAAATTATTACGATTCTGCGCGCTGTCCATAAATATAAAGACAGCCGGGAGCAGTTCGAACGTCTGACGCACAAGCGTCTTATCGACATTCTCAGCCCGACGCAGAAAACGGTGGAGGCACTCATGAGCCTTGAGCTTCCCGCCGGCGTTGAGATTGAGATTAAGCTTTAATCGCGGTGAAATCGGCGCGATAATTTTTAGTTTTCCACGGGGCGTGTTCTCGCGACGCGTTCCGAGGTCAAGTTGGCGCAAAACGCCAACCAATAACCTATTAAGGAGTGAAAATCACACATGGTAAAGGCCATCATCGGCAAAAAGGTCGGCATGACGCAGATCTTCGATGAGAACGGCAGGGTCGTCCCCGTCACGGTGATAGAAGCGGGGCCCTGTGTCGTTACGCAGAAGAAAGAGCGGAACACGGACGGGTATTCATCCGTTCAGCTCGGGTTTGAGGACGTCGCCGAAAAGAAGCTCACGAAGCCAGAGGCGGGGCATCTTGCGCCGTCCGGCGCGCTCAAGCGCCACCTGAAAGAGTTTAAGATTGAGGACGCGGCGTCGTATAGCGTCGGAGACACGCTCAGGGCGGACGTTTTCGAAAAGGGCGACAGGGTTGACGTCACGGGCGTCTCAAAGGGTAAAGGGTTTCAGGGCGCCATAAAGCGCCACGGCGCGCAGCGCACGCCGATGAGCCACGGCGGCGGTCCGGTTCACCGTCACGCCGGCTCCATGGGTTCGACATCCACGCCGTCGCGCATTTTCAAGGGCAAAATCGGCGCGGGGCATATGGGCGCGGAGCAGGTCACGGTTCAGAATCTGGATGTGATTGAGGTCAACGCCGAGCTTAACCTCATCGCTGTTCGCGGCGCCGTTCCCGGACCCAGGGGCGGGGTCGTGTACCTCAAGAATACCGTTAAAAACGCTTAGGGAGAGGAGAGAAAACTATGCCTACCGTTAAAGTTTACAATATGTCGGGCGCGGTTGTGGGTGAGGCCCAGCTCTCCGACGGGATTTTCGGTATTAAGCCGAACAAAAACGCGATGTTCGAGGCGATTAAGAATCATCTCGCAAATCGCCGCCAGGGTACGCAGTCCGCGCTGACAAGGGCGGAGGTTTCCGGCGGCGGCATCAAGCCGTACCGCCCGAAGGGCACCGGCCGCGCGCGTCAGGGGTCCACCCGCGCGCCGCAGTGGACGCATGGCGGAGTTGCGTTTGCGCCGAAGCCGCGCGACTACAGCTATTCGCTCAACAAAAAGTTCAAGCGTCTCGCGCTCAAATCCGCGCTGTCGCAGAAGGCCGCGGAGGAGAAGATTTTTGTCATCGACGAATTGCAGCAGGACGCCGTAAAGACAAAGGATTTCAAGACATTTCTGGCTTCACTCGGCGTTTCGGGCAAGGCGCTCGTCGTCACGCCGGAGGTTGCGGAGACGATCATCAAAAGCGCGAGGAACATTCCGGGCGTCGTTACGACGATAGCGACGATCCTCTCGACGTATGACGTTGTTAACACGGGCGCGTTCATCGTCGATAAGCGCGCGCTTGAAGTCATCGAGGAGGTGTATGCGTAATGAAGTCGGCTTATGATGTTATACTGCGCCCGATCATTTCGGAGCAGAGTATGGAAGCGCTTGACCTCATGAAGTACGTGTTTGAGGTCAGCCGCGACGCGAATAAGATTGAGATCCGCAACGCCGTTGAGGAAATCTTCGGCGTACAGGTCGCAAAGGTTACGACGCTGAACATGCAGGGCAAGGCAAAGCAGCAGGGGCGCTATCCCAAGGGAACGACCCGCGCCTGGAAGAAAGCCGTCGTGCGCCTCAAGCCCGAGTCGAAGA
>JAITGW010000207.1 GCA_031280325.1 Oscillospiraceae bacterium | reverse complement strand
GAAGCACGCTTTCGCCGGGAAGCTTTCCGAATATTACCGTGCAGGTCGGAATTCCGGTTGAATGGACGATAAATGCGCCGGAAGGCAGTATCAATGGCTGCAACAATCGGATAAACATCAGGGAATATGGAATCAGCAGCTATTCGTTCGTAAAGGGAGACAACGTGATTGAATTTACGCCCACTGAAACAGGGCAGTTTCAATACAGCTGCTGGATGGGCATGATTCGCGGCAGGATTACAGTCATTGAAGCGGGGGAGACATCCGGCGCAAAGACGGACGGTGACGGTGCGGGTGAAGCGCTTGTGCCGCTCGGCGCGGGCGGCGGACTGCTGCGCTGTCATTGATTCGCGCGCGGATTAGAAATCGGATTATTCCGCACGCCGCCAAAGCGTGAATTTCTGTGCGGCGGCATATGCCGCTGCGCGCGGGAAATATCGGCGGCGGTAATCAGAAAAAAGGAGCTTGACTTATGGATTTCTTATTGAGTCACTGGCATTGTATATTGCCGGTTGCGGCTGTCGGAATTGCGCTTTTCTTTGTTCGGAAAAAGCCTGCGGGGAAGAAAAAAGACGAGCGGGACGCCGCGGAAGAATAACCGGAACCGGTAAAACCACAACGAATCAGGAGGAAATTTTATCATGCGTACAGAATTTTTTGCTTACAGCAAAGCCGCGAAAAAGAAAGGCGCGTTTTTTATCCTCGCGGTATCAATTGCGCTGGCGCTGGCGCTTGCGGCTTGCTCCGCAAGCGGCTCAGCAGACGAACCCGGCGGCGCGGGGAACAACGCCGAAATCAGCACAGAAAACGGTGGAGGCGCGGAGAGTGAAGCGCCCGAGGATGATGGGCAGACCATTAAAGACGGCGAAAGCCTTGTGATTCTCGCAGACGAGATTTCTGAAACGCCGAAATTTTATCCGCTGACGGTGGACGGCACGCGGATGGAGGTATTCGCGGTAAAGGCGGGCGACGGTACTATCCGCACGGCGTTCAACACCTGCCAGGTGTGCAGCGGTTCGCCCAAAGCATATTTTGAGCAGAGCGGAAATACCGTACAATGTCAGAACTGCGGCAACAAATTTCCCATGGAGAGGGTGGGTATTGAATCCGGCGGATGTAATCCTGTGCCCATTTTAGATGACGAAAAAACCGTAACGGAAGAATCCGTCACGGTTCCATACGCCTCGCTCCGGGCAAACGTATATCGCTTCACGGAGAATTGGAAGAGATAAGCGCCGTCATGGAGCAATTGATCTCCTTGCCGCTGCTTTGCATATATCCCGCGCCCCAATCGTACATGGCGGTCAGAATCGGTATCAGGCTTTTGCCGAGACCGGTCAGCGAATATTCCACCTTGGGCGGAACAACGGGATAGACCACGCGCCGCAGCAGATTGTCGCGCTCAAGCTCGCGCAGCTGCTGCGTCAGCATTTTTGGCGTCGCACCGGGGATGAGTCTTTGAAGCGCTCCAAAGCGCAATGTGTTATCAATCAAATGCCATATGATGAGCGATTTATATTTCCCGCCGATCAATTCAAGTGTTGCCCCGACAGGACAGTTATATTCAGCGCAGCTGCAATCCATTCGCGACGTCTCCAATCAACAGTATCTTTTTGGGTACTATATTACAATAAAGTACATACTTGTAAAAAGACAATTTATAATTATAATAATAGCATGAGGTCAGAGAAAAGTCAAGTCCGCTCTGACCGGGAAGGAAAATTTTTGTATGGATAGCAGAATTCTGAGTATCCGGGGCATGACCTGCGCGGCATGTGCGCAGCGAATTGAAAAGACGGTCAAAAAGCTGTCGGGAATCGGGCAGGCAAGCGTGAACCTCGCGAGCGAAAAGCTGTTTGTCGAGTATGATGAGCACAGTCTGTCCGTCGAGGAAATAAAACAAGTCGTTGAAAAAATAGGCTATGAGGCAGTCGAGAAAACAGCGGACAGCAGCGTTACAATTCCTGTTGGAGGCATGACCTGCGCGGCATGTGCGTCGAGGGTTGAGAAGGCTCTCAAAAAGCTCGGCGGAGTGACGGGCGCGACTGTAAATTTCGCGACGGAAAAAGCGTCCGTAACCTATGAGCCGGGGAAGGTTCGCCTGTCGGAACTCAAGGCGGCGATCGAAAAAGCCGGCTATAGGGCGCTTGAAATTACGGGCGCTGACGCCGGCGACGAGGACAGGGCGCGAAAGCGGAAAGCAATCAAGGTTCTGTGGACAAAATTCATTATTTCGGCGGTTTTTGCCCTTCCGCTGTTATATATTGCAATGGTTCCAATGCTGACAAAATACGGTATTGTTCTGCCCTATCCGAAAGGGCTTGACCCGATGGCGTATCCGCTCGTCTACGCGCTGCTGGAGATTTTGCTGGTTATTCCGGTCATCGGCGTGGGCAATAAATTCTATACAGTCGGCTTTAAGGCGCTGATTGCCAGAAGCCCGAATATGGATTCGCTTATCGCAATCGGCACAACCGCCGCCGTGCTGTACAGCCTTTATAACACGTGGCAGATCGCTCAGGGGAATTTCATATATGTGGACGCGCTCTATTTTGAAACCGCGGGCGTTATCATCACACTGATACTGCTTGGTAAATCGCTTGAGGCGATCTCAAAGGGGCGCACGAGCGAGGCAATCAAAAAGCTTATGGGGCTTGCGCCAAAAACAGCGATTATTTTGCAAGACGGCGAAGAAAAAGAGATTCCTATTGCGGAGGTCGAAATCGGCGACATTATTGTGGTGAAGCCCGGCGCGAAGATTCCCGTTGATGGGTCAGTTGTCGAAGGACATACCGCGATAGACGAATCTATGCTGACCGGAGAGAGTATGCCCGTGGACAAAAAAGCGGGCGATGCGGTGTATGCCGCCAGTCTGAACACCACGGGCACAATTCAGTTCAGAGCTGAGAAAATCGGCAGCGATACGGCGCTGGCGCAGATCATCAAGCTCGTTGAGGACGCGCAGGGCAGCAAGGCGCCGATTGCGGCAATGGCGGACAAGGTCTCCGGCGTGTTTGTGCCGGTGGTGTGCGCGATTGCGCTTTTGGCGGGCGCGGCGTGGCTGATTGGCACGGGCGGCGATTTCAAATTCGCTTTGACAATTTTTATTTCCGTTCTCGTAATCGCCTGCCCCTGCGCGCTGGGATTGGCTACGCCCACGGCTATCATGGTAGGAACAGGCAAGGGGGCGGAAAACGGAATCCTCATCAAGGGCGGCGAAGCCTTGGAAACCGCCCACAAAATCAATACCATCGTATTTGACAAAACGGGAACGATAACCGAGGGCAAGCCAACCGTCACGGACGTGCTCACCACAGAGAACGCGGACGCGGACAACCTGCTGCGGCTCACCGCGTCCGCAGAGAAGGGCTCTGAACATCCGCTGGGGCAGGCGATTGTCGCCGGAGCGCAGTCTAAAGGCTTGGAGCTGCTGAAAGCGGACGATTTCAATTCCATAACCGGGCGCGGCATTGAAGCGAAAATCAACGGGCAGACTATTTTGGCAGGGAACGCCGCGCTGATGGATGAGCGGCAAATATCCCTTATGGCGCTTCTGGATGAATCCGACAGGCTTGCGGGCGAGGGCAAAACTCCGATGTATGTTGCCGCAGACGGAGTTCTTGCGGGAATTGTAGCCGTGGCGGATGTGGTAAAAGCGTCAAGCAAATCCGCTATCGAAAGTCTGCACAAAATGGGGATTGAGGTCGCCATGATTACAGGCGACAACCGCAAGACGGCAGACGCAATCGCGGCGCAGGTCGGGATTGACCGTGTGCTTGCGGAGGTGCTGCCGCAGGACAAATCCAACGAAGTCAAAAAATTGCAGGGCGAAGGGCGAAAAGTGGCTATGGTCGGGGACGGAATCAACGACGCGCCCGCTTTGGTGCAGGCGGACGTCGGTATCGCAATCGGTTCCGGCACGGACGTCGCTATGGAAAGCGCGGACATCGTCCTCATGCGAAGTCAGCTGACAGACGTTCCAACAGCTATCAATTTGAGCAAAAAGACCATTCGCAACATCAAGCAAAATCTATTCTGGGCGTTTGGATACAATGTGGTCGGTATTCCGATCGCGGCGGGCGTGCTGTATCTGTTCGGCGGGCCGCTGTTAAATCCCATATTCGCGGCGGCGGCTATGAGCCTGAGTTCCGTATCCGTTCTCACAAACGCTCTGCGCTTGAAAAGATTTAAGGAGGGTACCGCAAAATGAAAAAGTTTATTGTTCCGATACTGTTGATCTCGCTTATGCTCACATCTTGTTCATCTTTGGACGTGGTACAAAAGGACGCGGCGCGGGCAATTGGGGAAGTGTTGACGGAATTGCCCGCGATTCAGACGGAGGGAGGCTGGCGGCTGACATCGCCGGACGGCTTGGCTGTTTTGAACTTTGATCAAGGCGGAGTGCAACTGGTTGCGGTTTCCGCGCCGTTTGCGGCCGCCGGACTGGATACGGAAAAGCTGGACAACGCGGATGAAAACGGAATCTATTTCGCGCAGGATTTTCTCATGCTGGGGCGTGGGGTTAGTGGGGATGCGGGAGGAGATTTCGCGAAAATGCTTGCAGCCGGGCGCGACGCGCTCAACTACCACACCGCACTTGACCACTATGGCGTCAAGCTGGGCGACGGCAATATGTTTGAGTGGGCAAAGGATATGAACGTCAGCGGCTATGACAACAGCGTACAGGACAAGGACATTGTGTTCGTGCTGAATCCTGAACCGCTTATCGCGGCAGGCGTTGACCCCGAAAAGGTCGAGGGTTGGGTATACGCGCAGGTTGAGGTTGAGGAAAACGGAAAAACCGCACAGGTTTGGAAATTCTTAAAACCATTTGACCTTGTAAAGTAACGGAGGTGCGATATGGAAAAATCAATCATCAAAGTAGATGGGATGTCCTGCGA
>JAITGW010000205.1 GCA_031280325.1 Oscillospiraceae bacterium | reverse complement strand
TGGCTGACAACACGAACTCCGTCACATTCGGGTCGCGCGGACCGATGGCACTGCAAAATCCGTGGTTTCTTGAGAAGCTGGCTCACTTTGACCGCGAGGTCATCCCGGAGCGGCGTATGCACGCCAAGGGTTCAGGAGCGTTCGGCACATTCACTGTGACGCACGACATCTCACGCTATACCAAGGCGAAGCTGTTCGATCAAATCGGAAAAAAAACCGAGGTATTCGTGCGCTTTTCAACCGTAGCGGGGGAGAGGGGAGCCGCAGACGCGGAGCGCGACATTCGCGGCTTTGCCGTGAAATTTTATACGGAGCAGGGCAACTGGGATCTTGTCGGCAACAACACGCCGGTATTCTTTCTGCGCGACGGACTGCGTTTTCCTGACCTGAACCATGCGGTAAAGCGTGACCCTGAGACGAATATGCGTTCCGCGCAGAACAACTGGGATTTTTGGACGGCACTGCCTGAGGCGTTTCATCAGGTTACGATAACAATGAGTGACCGCGGAATTCCGGCGACGTACCGCAATATGCACGGCTTTGGCAGTCACACGTTCTGCATGGTCAACGCCGCGAATACGCGGGTTTGGGTGAAGTTCCATTGGCTGTGCCAGCAGGGGATAAAGAATCTCACCGACGCCGAGGCGGCGCTGATCGTCGGAAATGACCGGGAGAGTCATCAGCGCGATCTGTTCAGCGCCATTGCGGACGGCGACTATCCAAAGTGGCAGCTTTGCCTCCAGGTCATGACCGAGGAGCAGGCGAAGAACCACCGTGAAAATCCGTTCGACATCACAAAGGTATGGAAGCATGGGGAATATCCGCTGATTCCCGTGGGAATGATGGAGCTTAACCGCAATCCTGAAAACTATTTCGCCCAGGTTGAGCAGGCGGCGTTCAATCCGGCGAGCACCGTTCCGGGCATCGGATTTTCGCCCGACAAGCTGTTACAGGCGCGTCTGTTTTCATACGGAGACGCGCACCGCTATCGCCTTGGCGTGAACCACAGCCTCATTCCGGTGAATCAGCCCAAGGTTCACGTACACGCCTATCATCGCGACGGACAGATGCGGGTGGACGGCAATTACGGCGCGACGCTGTCATATGAGCCGAACAGCTATGGCGAGTGGGCGGAGCAGCCGGAATACCGGGATCCGCCGCTGGAGCTGTCGGGCGCGATGGATTCATACGAGCCGAAGGACGATGTTACGGACAACTGCTTCTATCAGGCGGGCGATCTTTATCGTTTGATTTCACAGCCGAAAAAGGCGGCGCTTATAGAGAACACGGCGCGCAACATGACCGGCGTCACGGATAATATTAAATATCGTCATGCGGCGCACTGCTATCTTGCCGATCCGGATTATGGCACGCGCATGGCGTCGGCGCTCTGCCTGGATTTGGGTGAGACAATACGCCTCTCGCAGCTTAGCCATGCGCAGCTTATGATGGAGACGAGCGCGGACAGCTCCGGTGGCAAAGCCGCGGCAGGAAGCCGAAAATGAACAGGCGTTTAGGAAATATTCTCGGCGGGGCTGCACTTGCGTTTGGCGCGCTGGGGCTTGTTTTACCGGTTCTGCCCACAACGCCGTTCGTGCTGTGCGCGGCGGGCTGTTTTTCGGCGGCGAACCCGCGACTGTATAAAAAGCTTGCAAACGGCAGATATTTCGGTGAATTTATCCGCAACTACCGGGAGAAAAGCGGCGTGAGCCGCGGAGTAAAGCTGCAGGCGCTGATATTCCTGTGGGGTGCGCTGACCGTATCCGCTCTGCTTGTGGATGCTCTCGCGGTGAGAGCAATTCTTGCGGCCGTCGGCGTATGCGTCACGGCGCACATCCTGCTGCTGCGGGAGCGCAAAAGCTGAAAGCGCAGCGGAAAGCTGACAAGTGCGGAAGCCGCGGGCTTCCGCACTTGTATTTTAGTTAAAATAGCGCCGTACAGCGTCACAGTCCAGCAAAATGCGATCTTTCAACTCATCAACAGAGCTGAATTTCAGCTCCGGGCGCAGGAGCGAATAAAACTCAAGCCTAACGGTGTGCCCATAGAGATTGCCCTGAAAATCCAGTATGTGCGTCTCCGCCGTGACGGCGCTGTCTCCGCCGGATACTGTCGGGCGAGTGCCGATATTCGTCACGCCGAGGCGCACAAGACCGCTGTCGAGATACACACGCGTCGCGTATACGCCGAAAGCGGGGAGCAGCACGCCGTCGGAAAAGCGCATATTGATTGTCGGAGTGCCGAGTGTGCGTCCGAGGCGATAACCAAACCGGACAAAGTCTGTAAGCACGTGGGGATGTCCGAGATATTCGTTCGCTTCCTCAATGCTGCCCTCAAGCAGCAGCGAGCGAATCAGGGTAGAGGAGCTTGTCCGTCCCTTATGCGTCACCTCCGGGATAATGTCGCATCCAATCATAAGCTTCCGGCATTTTTCACTCAAAAGCTCCGCGGTGCCGAGACCGTGGCGCCCAAACCTGAAATCGTGTCCCGCGACAAGATGTTTCGCTCCAAAATCCTCGTGCAGGCGAAGGACAAATTCCTCCCAGGGCATTCGGGACGTGTTGCGGTCAAAGTGCAGAAAAATAACATCGTCAATGCTGAAAAGCCGGTGGATCAGTCCCGCGCGATCCTCCGCTGAATTGATGAGCGATGTAGGCTTGCCCGAAACGAGGCTCTTCGGACTGGTGTCAAACGTGATGACGGACGGGATAAAGCCCCGGGCGCGCGCAAGCTCAAGCGTCCGGAGCAGGAGCGCGGAGTGTCCGATATGTACGCCGTCGAAAAAACCGAGAGCAATAACGCGCTGCTTGCCGGTCATTTTCCCGCGCCTCCAGTCTCGAAAAATCCGCGAATGAGCGTACACGCTCCGCCTATAGTGCGTGACAGGGACAAAAATTCGCCGCTTTCGCCGTAAACCAGCAATTTGCCGTCCGGCATATCAACACGGAAAGCTTGCCCGAGCTTAAGCGCGCGCTCCTGCCCCGCGCTTGCAGTAAATCGCGGCAAATCGCGCCACAAAACGTCCGCCGGAAGCAGGAGTTCGTCAAAATCGCCGCTTTGCTTGGCGGCTTCAATTTCCGGAAGCGTGTGCGACGCTTCAAGCGTGAACATGCCGGCGCGGGTGCGTACAAGTCCGCTCATGCACGCGCCGCAGCCGAGCGAGCGCCCCAGGTCATGGCACAGCGTCCTGATATACGTGCCCTTGGACACGTGGAAATGAACCGTATACTCCGCCGCTCCGCCGCCGGTTATTTTCGCGCTGTACACGGCAACCGTGCGCGGCTGGCGCGGAGTCTCGCCGCCGCGCCGCGCGATTTTATACAGAGGAACTCCGTTGACCTTTACCGCGGAGTACATCGGCGGTATTTGCAAAAGCTCTCCCGTAAACGAGTGAAGCGCGGCTTCAAGCTGTGCGAGAGTGAAATTTACCGGCAGCTCTGAGATAATTTTGCCTGTCGTGTCTTGTGTGTCAGTCGTGATTCCAAAGCGGATTCCGGCAGTATACTCCTTGTCCGCCCCTTCGAAAAACTGCACCGCGCCGGTCGCGCGGCCAACGAATACGGGCAAAACCCCAACAGCCATAGGGTCAAGCGTTCCGCCGTGTCCGATGCGCTTTTCGCGCAAAATACCGCGAAGCTTTGACACAATGTCCTGGCTTGTCCAGCCCGAGGGTTTGTTGACGTTGATAATTCCTGTCATGCGCTTCCCAAAAGCTCCTCAATCGCGGCGAGGATTCGGGATTTTATCTCCTCCGGCGGGGCGGTCATGGAGAAACCGGCAGCGCTTGTGTGTCCTCCTCCGCCAAAGCGCTGTGCAAGGGCGTTGCAGTCTAACCCGGAGCTGCGAAGCGACACCTTGCAGCGGCCCGGCTCCGGCAAATCGCGTATCGTGACGCCGACTTCGACCCCGGAGATGGATACGGGAAGCGCCGCGATGTTTTCAAGGTCATCCTCATCCGCGCCGAGAGGCAAGAGCTGCGCGTCGGTGAGGATGAGCGCGGCGGCGCGTCCGCCGAAATGATATGTCATCGTGGAATAAACGATTCCCTCGACAGCGACTCGCGCCCGTGAGCGCGAACGAAAAAGCTCCCGGTTGAGCGTACGAATATCAGCGCCGAAATCAGTCAGCCGCGCCGCGGCAAGCAGCGTTTGCGCCGTCGTATTGTCATAAGAGAAGCAGCCCGTGTCCGTCGCCACGGCGACATACAGCGCCGTCGCGATCTCCGAGGTCACAGGAGCGCCGGACGCCTCGATAAGACGCAGCACAAGCTCGCCGCAGGCGGCGCACTCAGCGTCCAGAAGCGTGTTTTCTGCGTAACCGGAATTCGACTTGTGGTGGTCGATTGACAATGCGACGCGCTCGCGGAATTGCACCGCGCTGTCGGGATACATGCGCAAAGTTGCCATATCGACTGTCACGATGGTGTCCGGCGTAAAGGCGGCTGGGGAATAGTACGCGCTCACATATGGGGCATAGCGCGGCGTGGAGTGCGGATCGGCGTTGATGTGTGCAGTTTTGCCGAGCGCGCGCAGCGCCTGGCAGAGCGCTGCGGCGCAGCCGAGCGTATCCCCGTCGGGGCGGATGTGCGTAATGATGAGATAATTATCGTTTTCGCGCAAAAAGCTTACGCATTCGTTAATCGTCATTCGCTTCTTCCGTTTCAGGTGTGATGTATAGGTCGGCTATAAGCGAGTTTATGTGTGCGCCGTGTTCAATAGAGTGGTCGATCACAAACGTAAGCTCCGGCGTGTTGCGAAGCGACAGCGCGCGGGCAAGCTCCCGCCGCAGAAATCCCGACGCGGATTTCAGCCCGCGCAGAAGCTCGCGCTCGTCAACGCTGCCGAGCGAGGAAAGATAGATTTTGCAGAATTTCAGATCGCCCGTCGTTTCGGCTCCGGTGACGGAGAGCATACCCTGATTAACGCGCGGATCTTTAACGCCGCGCAGCAGGGAAGATACGGTGCGCTGTATATCGTGGTTAATGCGCTCAGAGTGGAATGCCATTTAATTTTTGATTTCCTCCATGCCAAATGCCTCAAGTATATCGCCCTCTTTTACGTCGTTATACTTCTCAAGAGAGATGCCGCACTCATAGTTTGTGCCTACCTCGCGCACGTCGTCCTTAAATCTGCGAAGCGACGCCATAGCGCCGGTGTATATGACAATACCGTCCCGCACAACGCGGATCTGGCAGCCGCGAATGATCTTCCCGTCCTGGACATAGCAGCCGAGGATCGTTCCGACCTTGCTGACCTTATACACGACGCGAACCTCGGCCTTGCCGAACTCCACCTCGCGGAACTTCGGAGCCTGCATTCCGCGAATCGCCGCCTCAATCTCGTGAATCGCATCGTAGATGATGCTGTGCAGGCGAATATCAACTCCGGAGCGTGACGCGGACATGGACGCGGAGTTGTCCGGACGGACGTTAAAGGCAACGATAATCGCGCCGCTCGTCGCGGCGAGCATAACGTCGCTCTCGCTGATCGCGCCGACGCCGGAGTGTATGACGCGGACGCGCACCTCGTCGCCGGAAAGCTTTTCAAGCGACGACTTAATCGCCTCGGCGGAGCCTTGAACGTCTGCCTTGACGATGATGTTAAGATCGCGCACCTCGCCCTGCTGTATGCGTGAGAAAAGGTCGTCAAGCGACACCCGGACATCTGCCGCGCCGACATTTTTGCGCTCCGCCCGCCGTTCCTCGGCAAGCTCGCGCGCCATACGCTCGTCGGAAACGGCGTTAAACGGCTCACCCGCGATGGGAACCTCGCTCATCCCCGCGATTTCAACGGGTACGCTCGGTCCCGCGGTTTCAACACGCTGTCCGCTGTCGTCCGTCATCACCCGCACGTGACCGACGGAAACGCCGGCGATGATAATATCGCCCTTTTTCAGTGTGCCGTTCTGGACAAGCACCGTCATAATCGGACCGCGGCCTTTGTCAAGACGAGCCTCGATGACAGTTCCGCGGGCGGCTCGGTTTGGATTGGCGCGCAGCTCGCTCATCTCGGATGTCAGAACAACCATTTCAAGAAGCTTATCGATGCCCTCTCCTGTTTTCGCGGAGATATGGCAGATGATCGTGTCTCCGCCCCATTCCTCGGAGACAAGACCGTGTTCAGTCAGCTGCTGCTTAATCTTGTCCGGGTTCGCGCCGGGAAGGTCAATTTTATTGATCGCGACGATAATAGGAATCCCGGCGGCCTTTGCGTGGTTAATCGACTCAACAGTCTGCGGCATGATTCCGTCGTCCGCCGCGACGATGAGAATCGCAATGTCCGTGACGGCCGCGCCGCGCGCGCGCATTGCGGTGAACGCCTCGTGCCCCGGAGTATCCAAAAAGGTGATAGGGCTGCCATTGACGAATACGCGGTAAGCGCCGATGTGCTGGGTGATTCCGCCGGCCTCGCCGGAAACGACGGAGGTAGAGCGAATCTTATCAAGCAGCGACGTTTTACCGTGGTCAACGTGACCCATAACGACGACTACGGGAGCGCGCGGGGCAAGGTCCTCTTCGTTGTCGTCGCGGTCATCGATGAGCTTTTCCTCGGTCGTGACTATGATCTCATGCTCGACCTTGCAGTTGAACTCGATCGCCACAAGCGCGGCGGTGTCATAGTCAATAATCTCCGATACAGACGCCATAACGCCCATTTTCATGAGCGCGCGGACAACCTCCGTTCCGGTCTTTTTCATGCGCGCGGCAAGGTCGCCGACACTTATCGCGTCAGGAATATAGACCTTGAGCTGCGCCTTGCGCGCAAGCTCACGCTGGAGGCGAGATACGCGGTCCTGTTCCTCTGTGCGGCGCTTAGCCGCGGATGCCATGGACGGCCCGCGTTGCTGCTGCTGCGGACGCTTTGTGAATTTCTCTTTGCCGCGCTTCATGTTTTCCGCTTTTTGCGGCACAAGGCGATCCAGGCGGTCGTCATACTTTGCGATGTTAATCGTCGCGCCGGAGGTGTCGATAACGCGCTTTTCTTTTTCCTGGCGCGGCACGAACGGCTTGTCGGGCTTGACCTGCTTTTGCAGGAGCGGATTGTTCGGCTTTGAAGGAATCACGGGCGCGGACTTCGCGCCGGATTTGACCGCGTCCGCAGAAGCTTGCGCGGGTGCGGTATTTGCAGCCTCCGCCGCGGAGATATCCTGCGCGGGCTGCGCCTTCGGCACATCGGCATATATCTGCTCGAAAGAGGATATTTGGTTGCTCTGCGTGAGGCTTGAAAAGACAATGTCAAGCTCCGCGACCGTAAGCGCCTGCATGTTGCTCTTCGGCGCCGCCGCATACTTTGTCAGAATGTCCTTAATTGCCTTTGCCTGAAGATTAAAATCGCGGGCGACATCACTCACCCTGTATTTGAACATCGTACTCAATCGTTATTCCTCCTCTTGCCTGTGCGGACGTTCCTGCGGTGCGCCGCCGTCTCACGGCGGCGTCTGTTTGCGCGCTCCACTTTTATATTCAGCTGTTCCGACAGTTCATTGTATTTTTCCGGCTCGCCCTCGGCGAGGAGAGCCGCAAGTTTGGCGGCAAGCCCCCAGTCGCATATAGCGAGCATTCCGGGCGCGCCGCGCCCAAGCACATCGGCAAGGCTTGCCTTGTCAAGAGGCAAGAGCGCCCACGCAATTCCGCACGTGTCGGCGTAAGCCCTGGCGTGACGTTTTGACGCGTCCGACGCGTCCGACGCCGATAAAATCAGCCGTGCACGCTTGCGATGCGCCGCCGCGGAAACGGATTCCTCTCCGATTTCGATCAACCCCGCCTTTTTTGCAAGGCCCAAAACAAGAAGCTCACGCATTGGGGAAATCACCAGCTTTCTTTTCGGCGACCGCGCCGGAGAGGGCGTTAAATATAGATTCCGGAATCTCGACTCGCGCGTCCGCTGTACTGAGCGCGCGGGAGAGCGCGCGGGACTTTACCGCCTTCTTAAGGCACGTCTCATCCGGGCAGACGTAAGCGCCGCGGCCGGACGCTTTTCCGCGCGGGTCGAGCAGTATCGCACCGTCCGGAGCGCGGACGACGCGCAAAAGCTCTTTCTTCGGTTTCATTTCGCGGCAGCCAAGGCATTGCCGCAGCGGGATTTTTTTTACCGGCAAGTGAAATCTCCTTAAAAAGTACGAATAATCATAAAATGGCGCGCATTTCGGCATTTCAGGGAAAAAAGGGATTTTCAGACGCGCACGAGGTTTACGCAAACTGTGATTGCGGCTTGATGTCGATTTTGAAGCCTGTGAGCTTTGCCGCGAGGCGAACGTTCTGCCCCTCCTTGCCGATCGCGAGCGAGAGCTGTGAATCCGGCACGATGACGCGGCAGGATTTTCCGCCCTCAAGAATCTCCACATCCACAACGTCGGATGGCGACAGTGCGGAGGCGATATATTCCCGAGCGTCGTCGCTGTATTTAACGATGTCAATCTTTTCTCCCGCAAGCTCGTCAACGATTGCGCTGACCCGCGCGCCGCGCGGACCGACGCACGCGCCGATAGGCTCCACAGCGGGATCATTGGAGAACACCGCGATTTTCGCGCGGCTTCCCGCCTCGCGCGAGATGGTGCGGATCTCAACCGTGCCGTCGAAAATCTCCGGAACCTCAAGCTCAAACAGACGCTTTACAAGACCGGGATGCGTGCGCGAAATCATAATCTGCGGCCCGCGCGAGGTTTTTTTGACTTCCAGTACGTAGACCTTGATATGGTTGCCCTCATAGAGCTTTTCGCCGGGTATCGACTCGCTCGCGGGGAGAACCGCCTCCGTATATTCGGAATTGGAGTTGATGTTCATCGAGACCGCGCCGCTCCGCGCGTCGATGTGCGTGATCGTACCTGTAAGCACCTCATGCTCCTTTGAAGTGAATTCGTCGTACACCATGCTGCGCTCCGCCTCGCGGATACCCTGGATGATGACCTGTTTTGCAGCCTGTGCCGCGATACGTCCGAATTTCTTCGCGTCAACGCTTGTGCGAACCGCGTCGCCGACCTTATATTTTGATGAGATTGCCTTTGCCTGCTCAAGCGTGATCTGCGTTTCCGGCGATTCCTCGTCAAGCTCATCCACAACGAAGCGCTCGAGATACATCTCAACCGTCTTTTTCGCGGGGTCAAGCTTTACCCGCGCGCACTCGGCGTCGTCGGGAATATCCTTTTTCAGCGCCGCAAGCAGCGCCTGTTCGATTTTTTCCAGCATGTACGCCTGGGGGATACCCTTCTCGCGCTCAATATCCGCGATGGCGTTGAAAAATTCTGCGTTCATATTAGCTTCACGTCCTATTCTATACGTAGTCTCGCGCTTGCGATTTCGTTATCCTTAAATATAAGCTCGCCGTTTTCAACCCGAAGCGCAAGCCCGCGCTCGGCGTCATATCCTGCAAGAGTTCCGATGTGTGACCGTGCGCCGTACCTGGCCTTATAGAGTCTGACCTCCGCCAAGCGCCCCTGAAAGCGAACGTAGTCCGACGGGCGGCGCAGCTTGCGCTCAAGTCCGGCTGAGGAAACCTCGAACGTGTATCCCGCATCGGGGAAAATATCCTCACGCTCGTCAAGCAGCGGATCAACCATGCGGCTTACCGCCTCGCAGTCGTCAAGGCTGACGCCGTCGGGCTTGTCAATATAGAGCCGGAGAAAATACGCGCCGCCCTCTTTTGTAAACTCAGCGTCCCAAAGCTCAAGCCCAAGTCCGGGAAGAACGGTAAGAGCGAGAGCGGAGACCGCATCGATGATTTTTTTGCTCATGTACGCTCCTGTAAAACATAGTAATTGCAGTTTGCGGGTTGATAAGCCCACAGTCTGCGCGGCGGTAAAAAGTCCAATAAAAAGAGTGGGGAAAAACCCACTCACATCCCGCCCGAACAGGCAAATCCCTTGCCGCTTGCTTAACATTATACCACACTTTTGTCAGAGTGCAAGTGTTTTACGCGAAAATTTTGAGAAAATCAGCGCAAGACAGGCAAAGCGCGCCGGGAGCGAATCTGTGCGCCGCGGGAAAACAGCGGCGCAGATTACTCTGCGCCGCCGCGGTGTTTATAAAATTATGCAGATAATCCCGCCGCTGCCGTCGTTGATGATGCGCTGGAGGGTGTTTTGAAGCTTGCCCTGCGTCTCTTCCGGCATTTTTTTAATCTTTGCGTTCAGTCCCTCGCCGGCAATGTCGTACAGCGATTTGCCGAACATGTTTGACTCCCAGATTTTGCTCACGTCGCCCTCAAACTCCTGAAGCAGGAAGTTGATTATATCCTCGCTCGCGCGCTCGCTGCCAAGCGCGGGGGAGACCTCCGTCTCGATGTTCGCCATTATCATATGAATACTCGGCGCGCTTGCCTTGAGTCTCACGCCATAGCGCCCGCCCTGGCGGACAATCTCAGGCTCTTCAAGACGCAGTTCTTCCCGCGAAGGCATGACTATGCCGTAGCCGCGCTCGCGCACGTCGCGCAGGGCTTCGTCGAGGCGGTCATACTCGCGCTTAACGTCCGAAAGATTAGTCAGCAGCGAAACAAGGTCGCCGTCGTCACGGATATTAAAGCCGGACTGGTTCGACAGCGTATCGTAGAACAGCCCGCGGGGCACATCGACGTCGATATTCACCGTGCCGCGCCCGAGATCAAGGTCGCGGAGCGAGGTTTTGCTGACGTTCTCATCGGCGCCGATCGCGGCGAGGGCGTTTTCGGTGTCGCGTATGCGCGAGATCGTTGGCGCACATTTGCGTATCGCGTCAAGAAGTCCCTCGCGCAGCGGATGTCCGTCCGGAAGCGCGTCCACCCACGACGGCAGAAAGATGCCGATCTCATAGACCGGGAACTCGAACAAAACGCTGCGTATCAGCCCCGCGATGTCCGAAGCCTCCATCGTCTGGCAGTTTGCGGCAACGGTTGTAACGCCGTGCTTG
>JAITGW010000163.1 GCA_031280325.1 Oscillospiraceae bacterium | reverse complement strand
CGTATATGAGCGAAAGCGTACCCTCGGCGCTGAGCATCGCGTCTCCGAGCTTAAAGGCAAGCGCGTATTTCTGCGTATTTTTCGCGATCATATACCCGCCCAGCGTTATAGGCGCGCGGCGCGGCGCTGTGGCGCGGTTCTCTCCGTAAAGCGGCGGCAGCGGCTCAAAAGAGTCCGCGCGCCCCATGCTGTTGAACGCGTTATAGATATCCGGCGCAGCGACAACTCCATAGATTTCCGTTGCTCCGCCGTCCAAAAATGTCTCCCGTCCAAGCTCAAACGCGTCCGCGCTCACAAGCCCCTCGCGAAACAGCCGCTGAATATACGTCAGCGCGCGCTCAAACGCAGGCTCAGCTGCGGCGCAGTAAACCTCTCCGCCGTCAGAGACATTAAGATAATTGCCGGTTTCCGACATGTCAAAATCCGTTGTAATAAACGCGTTTATAAGAAAGCCGAAGCCGCTGTTGCCCGTCCCGTTATAGGCAATGCCAAGCGGAATTTCGTCAGCCGCGCCGTTGCCGTTGGGATCCCCTTCACGAAAGGCTTTCAGAACCACATAAAGCTCATCTGTCGTCGCCGGCATCGCAAGTCCAAGCTTGTTCAACCATTCGGCGTTGATCCAAAGCTTCTGTGGATACTGCGCCGCAAAACTCTCTTCATCAAGTGTCGGATACGAATATATCCCGCCGCCGGAGTACATTTCCGAAAGGCGTGACGTGTCTTGCGCAAGGAAAGTTTTCAGCTCGTTACTCTCCGTCTGATACATATTCATAATGTTCAGAAACGCGCTTTCATTTAGGGCGGAAAGCTCCTCCCCCGTCAGTCCGAGACCGAGATACGCGTCGGGCAGCTCCTTTGGAGCGGCGGAGGCGTCCTGCGCGACGCGGCCGGCGACGTTTATGGTCCCGTAATCGAGCCACTGAATGTCGATCTCCGCCTTGTTCTCAATATATGCCGTTATTCCGTTCGCGTCGAGATAACTTATAACGTCCGTCCGCGCGGCAACGCGCAGGGTGTTGCGCCCCGCGCCGCCGCGGCTTGGAAGAAGCGCCGCGGCAAGTCCCGCAGCGACGAGAACAATCGCCGCGAGAGACGCCGCGATAACATTGCGCCGTCTATGGTTTCCGCCGCCGGCGCGGTGGTGTTTTAATTGCTTAGCTATTCGGCTCATCGCTTGCCCTTTTCCTTTGCTTTATTATTCGCTTGGTCGGGCGAAGCCCTCCCTGACGCTCTGCGTGGCGTCGCGCCACGGGGGTTACGCCGCTTCTCGCTCTCCGGCGAGGATCCGCGGCGAGGCGGCTTTGCCGCCGAAAACTGGTCGGGCAAAGCCCGCCCTGACGCTCTGCGTGGCGTCGCGCCACGGGGGGTTACGCCGCTTCTCGCCCTCCGGCGAGGCTGCCTTGCCTCATCATTCATGAGAGGATCGCTGCAAAACACTATAAAAAGTATACGCAAAGCTTGACCTGCGCATGACTGCGCGGCCATTTATTGGAAATATAGCGCCACAAGAGCAGAATTCCCACGCACGCGTGAAAAAATGGTACAACAACTCAGCGGCGACAATGCCGCCGAAAAAATTTCCAAAGCCTTAGTATAAAATATAAAAAGTTCCCTCATAAAATCCGGGCAAATAAAGTCCAAACCAGCGCCGACAAATCGGCTGAACAAAGCGCACACGGCGCAAGCCGCGCACGGCATATCCGCATATTAAGTAAGCGGAACGGCAGCAATGCGGCAGCATCGAATAAACTTCCGCAAGAATCCTCTGATTGGGCGCCCGAAGCAAGCGTGCGTCCGGGTCGAAAGAATTCGCGGCGGCAGGACATGGGCGCGTCCCGCCGTAAAGGCGCTCACAATCCGAACGGGCATGTACGGCTGAGAGACCTCACCATGAATAAGCCTAAGCTTACCCCAGCGTTTGCATATCATACACTATACTTCGACGCTTGTCAACAGCTTTTTTGCATATTTTCGTATTTTTTTCATTAATTAACTCAAATTTCGGAGAAAAATTGCTTTCCGGGGCAAAAAGTCAGCTTTCGGAAGCGTTTTTATCAAGCTTTTTGTACAGCGTAAAGAACATTGTGCCGCCGCAAAGCAAGCCGCCAAGCAGCTGCGAAATTGTATCTGCCAGAAATACCCCGTCCGTTCCCATACCAAGATACGGCAAAGCAATTGTCAGCGGCGCGGACAAAAACACCTTGCGCAGCAGGGAGAAAAAGACAGCCTGCTTTGACTTCCCCAATGCAACGAACACCTGCTGAGAGCTCATTTGAAGCGACATAAACACGCCGCAGGCAAAGTAAAGTCTCATCGCGCGCATCCCGGCAGCGATGAGCGCCGTATCATTCGTGAATATTCGCATGAATATATATGGTGCAGCGAGTATCGCCGCCCATATACATATTGTGTAAATTACCGTAACCTTGGCGGAAAAGCGTATCGCCTCTTTGACCCTGGCATACTGCTTTGCGCCAAAGTTAAAGCCCAAAACAGGCGTCGCCCCGGCAGCCACGCCGGACACAGGCATAAACACAATCTCCCGAACGGCGTTTATGACGGTCATAACTCCGATGTAGAGATCACCGCCATAGGCGCGCAGCGTCCTGTTACAGACGATTTGAATCAGACTGTTCGTAAGCTGCATACAGAAGCCCGACAAGCCGAGTGTGATGATTTTCCCCACCCGTGAGGCTTTGAGGCGCATGTTCGACAGGCGAAGCCTGATCGCGGCGCCGCGGCAGAGGTAAAGCATGACCCATGTTGCTGACGCGAGCTGGGCGATCACCGTCGCGAGCGCCGCGCCCGTGACGCCAAGCCCCAGAACGAATATGAAAATCGGGTCGAGTACGATATTGATCGCGGCGCCTATCGCGATTGTCAGCGTCCCGCGCTTTGCCGCGCCCTGGGCATTTATGAATGAATTCATCCCGAGACTTATCATGACGAATATCGTGCCCGCGGTATATACCGTTAGATATTCCGCGCCGTAGGGGTATGTATCTTCGGACGCGCCGAACGCGTAGAGGATGGGCTTCATAAACAGCACAACGGCAGCCGTGAGCGCCGCGCCGAAAATCAGCAGCAGGCAGAACGCGTTTCCGAGAATTTTTCCCGCCTCCGTGTCATCGCCGCGTCCGCGCGAAATTGAAAAAAGAGGCGCGCCGCCCGTACCGCAAAGGCTGGCGACGCTGAGGAGTATGCTGATAATCGGCAGAACCAGACCAACGCTTGTCAGCGCTGTCGTTCCCGCTCCGGGCATACGCGCGAGAAACGCGCGGTCAACCACGGAGTACAGCAAATTTATAAGCTGCGCGACAGTCATTGGCAGGGCAAGCCGCAGAATGTTCGACCGGACGCTTCCCTCGGCGAAGTTGCCCGCGTCGCGCGGTTTTATGCGCGTTTCCATTTTGCGCCCTGGGGAGTGTCCTCAATGACAACTCCCATCGCGGCAAGCTCGTTTCGTATCTCGTCCGCCCGGGCAAAGTTTTTCGCGCCGCGCGCCGCTGCGCGCTCTGAAAGCAGCGCCTCTATCGCGGCCTCGCCGCCGTCCGAGACCGCGGCGGACATTTCCCCCGCGCCGGCGAGTTCCGCGCCGATGCGAAGCTCTTTTTTTTGCCCGTATA
>JAITGW010000079.1 GCA_031280325.1 Oscillospiraceae bacterium | reverse complement strand
ACAATGCAAGAGTTTTTTTTAATCTTATAAATTTTGCGTGCCGCCCTCTCGCCTCACCGCGAGGCGGCGTAATTTCTCACGCCTCGAACGCGCACGCCAAATCCGCCAGCAAATCCTCTGCCGCCTCCAGTCCGACAGAAATTCGCATAAGCTTGTCGTCGATCCCAAGCGCCAGACGCTCCTCCTCCGGCACATCCGCGTGCGTCTGCAAAATCGGGTATGTAATTAGGGTGTCCGTACCGCCGAGGCTCTCCGCATATTGGATAATTTCCACATTTTGCAGCAGCCTCACCGCGATTTCCGGCGCTTTAACCGCGAATGAAATCATCGCGCCGAAACCACGCGCCTGCCGCCGCATCAGATCATAGTCCGGATGCTCCGCAAGTCCTGGATAGTAAACCCGCGTCACCTCCGGCCGCGCACCCAACCACCGCGCAAGCTCCCCCGCTGTATTTTGCGCGCGCTCCATCCGCACAGGCAGCGTCTTAATTCCGCGCTGAATGAGAAACGCGTCAAACGGCGACAGCGCCGCCCCGGTCGTCATTGCCGTGCGGCGTATTTTCGCGGTAAGCTCTTTCGTTGCGGCGCAAAGGAAGCCCGCGAGCGTATCGTTGTGCCCGCCGAGATATTTTGTCCCGCTGTGTATGACGATGTCCGCCCCAAGCGCAATAGGATTCTGGAAATACGGCGTCAGAAAAGTGTTGTCAACGATGAGCAGCGCACCGATTTTGTGCGCAAGCTCTGCGGCAGCTGCAATATCGAACGCTTTCATCATTGGGTTTGAGGGCGTTTCGACGAAAACTCCGCGCGTCGCCGCCGTCGCCGCGCGCTCCACCTCAAGCGGCGTCGCCGCCTGAGTAAACGTCACGCCGTATTTTGCCGAAACCTCCGCAAACAGGCGCTTCGTTCCGCCGTATAGGTCGTCCATTATAACAAGATGATCTCCCGGCGCAAAAAGCTCCATTGCGGCGCTTATCGCCGCCATGCCGGAAGAAAACGCAACGGCGCCCTCCGCACCCTCAAGCTTTGCCATAAGCGTCTCCAGCGCCGCGCGCGTGGGGTTTCCGCCGCGCGAATAGTCATATCCGGTGCTTTGTCCGACGCCGGGGTGCGCAAAGGTAGCCGATTGAAAAATCGGCGTAACCACAGCGCCCGTGGGATCTATATAACGCCCGCCGTGCAGGCACAGTGTTGATATATCCATGCACACTTCTCCGTCCGCAATACATATTGCTATTGTAGGTTATCACAGTGCGCGCCGATTGTCAAGCCTCCCCGCAAACAAAACCGCGACCCGCAAAAAATCACGGGATGCCGTCTGCTTCGGAATCTGTCTGCCGTATCGCGAGCAAAATTCCGCCGCGCTCCAAACCATAAGGATTCGATTGAGCGGTCCGCCCGCGGGAGCGCTCTTCTCGTTAGCGCGCTTGTAATTCTTAACGGCAGCATATTGCCCTCCCGGCTTGCCAACGCCTGTTTTGATATTTTTCTACTCAAATATTCACATGCCCTCCGCGTATGAGTTCTCAAAAGTAAGGTCTCCCGCTTTCGCGGGAGATCTTCAAGGCGAATTCAGCGGGTACGGAACTTTTCCCCGGGCCGCGCGCTAAAACGAAAGCAGGTATAAAGCCCGGTTATCCTCATCACCGTGCCTTTTCAGCGCATTGTAATGAACATAAAAACTGTTCGCGTCCACCGGATAAAACGACACCGGCTCCGCGGGTAAGGAAAGCCGCGTGACCGTAACGCCTTCGTCTGTGACTCGCAGTAAATGCGGCTTCCAGTGGAGATCAATACCTATAACGGTGTCCTCAAGATTGGATTGCAGCCTTACATAATCGCCGTCCGATTTTACGGCGTTTTGTCCGGAATAATCCACAACCTCCATTTTGTGCAGAGTCTCGGTCATGGGATCGTCATCATTCACGGAGTACGAAATAAGCAGACTGTCGCTTAGCGGAGCGAAAAAGGTGACGTACGACGCTTCCTCAATGACGATGCGCTCCGTAATTCCGCGCTCGTCCCCGATCCAAACGGCAGACCCTGAAGCAGCGTCAGCGTACGCTACGGAAAAAATAAACCGCTCGCCGTCGCTCTGGAGCGCGCAGTCGTACACCATCACGCCGTCCTCCTCCTCAAACGATGCGACGCAAACCGTCTCCCCGTCGGGCTTTGCGATCATGATTTGAAATTCAAAATACGAAGCGGGACTTACGGCGATGTACGCCACGTTTCCGTTATCCAGCGCGCACAAGCGCGGATCTATACTCCCGTCCGCGGAGCGCCGCCCCAAATCAATATGTATGTCGTCCTGCTCCGCCGCCTTGCGGAGCGTAAGCCTGCATGGCCGCCCGGGGACGCTCGGCACATAACCCGCCATGTCAAGTGAAATATAGGCGAAGCCGTAATCGGTGAGCGCGCCGCTTGACACAAACAGGTCGCCGGTTATTTCTTCGATCTCCGATTTTTCCCCCGTTTTGACATTGAAAATAAAAATACTGCTGCTCTTGAAGCTGTATCCCTCTTCTCTAAAATACGGGCTTTCCGGCGGATAAGACGCATAAACCGAAACCAGCAGCTCGTCGCCTCGGGCGGATAATATATACGCCTCCTCGCCTTCCTCCAGCGCGAGCGTTTCGTAAAATTTGACCGCCTCCACGCGCGGCTCCGCGCTGCCGACCGTTTCAGAGCGAGGGGAACAGGCGCAAAGCGCAAGGCTCACCGCCGCTGCGGCAAAAAGCTTTACTTTCTTCATTGTCCCTCCGTATAACGCAATTATTATTTTATGTCGCAAGAGC
>JAITGW010000102.1 GCA_031280325.1 Oscillospiraceae bacterium | reverse complement strand
TAGTTCTCCGTGTCCACGTTCACGCGCAGACGGGCTCCGCGCTCCTTGTTGACGGCGTAGTTGGTCAGGCTTTGAATTGCCTCGAGCGTCTCGCCGCGGCGTCCGATAAGCGCGCCCGGCTCCGCACACATGAGCGCCACCTCTATTGTGTCGCCCCGCAGCTCACCGATTTCAATCTCCGCCGCAACGCCGAAGTGCGCAAGCAAACCCGCGATAAATTCGCGTATCTCGTTTGTTTTCCCCTCCGCGGATCTCCTCGCGTGAGTGTCGCACACTGCTCCAGCGTCCGCATTTGCCGATTTTGAGCCGGGTGAGGATCTGCGCTTTTCATGCCGCCGCTCCGTCTGAGGCGCGGGCGATGAGTCCGGTATTTCCGGCTCATCCGGCGCTTCATAGGTCACGGCGACAATCGCGGGCGATGAGCCGATTCCCAGAAATCCGCTCTTGGGGCGCTCTACAATCTCAACTGAAACGTCGTCGCGGTCAAGTCCCAGCTCACGCAGGGCCAGCTCAATCGCATCATCCTCTGTTTTCGCTGATTTTTGGATGGTTTTTATCATAGTCATTCCTCCAATTGGACGCCGCTTCCTCTATTCGTCCTCGGAAAACTCCTCTTCCGACTTATCAAAGTCACTCTGTCCGGAATCCGCGTCGGGAGCGCGCTCAGCCGTGTCGGCGATGACCGCAATTTCGGCTCCGGTCTCGCCGCCGGAATCTGCCGCGTCAGGCAGTGTTTCGGGTTCGGCTTCCTGCGCAGACTCGCCATAGCGCTCGGGGGTATATGCCCGTCCGCGTGCGAATTTGCGCCCTCCGACCTGTGAGGCGGGCAGCTCCGCGCTCTCTTTCGGAGGTGCGTTTTTACGCTCCCACTCCTGCTGCTTCTGGAGTTTTTCAAGCTTTTCGGCGGTCTGCTGCTTTTTTTTAGAGATATTGGGGTTGTCAATCGCAGCGCCCTCCGCCTTAAGGCGCTCGCTCGCCGCGCGCTTGCGCTCTATCTCGGCTTCGCGCGCAAGGCGCGCCTTATCGCGCTCCGCTCCCTCGCGATCAAGCTTTTTTGTATAGTATTTCGTCATGAAATAGTCCTGAAGTACCGCGACAAGCTGTCCGATAATCCAGTAAATTCCCAGCGACGCGGGCATTACGTATCCGAAATAAAGGCTCATGCCAACGGAGAGAAGCATCATTCCGCCCATGTTCGGCGCGCCCTCCGGCTGCGGCTGACTCCGACGGTTTATCACCGTGGAGAGATACGCCGATGCTGCCGAGAGAACCGGAATCAGAAATAAAAACAATCCAGGGAGCCAAACGGACTTGTCCGACCAGTCCGTTTTCCAGAAGAACTGCCATTCCGGCTTTGCGCCAAGATCCAGTCCGAGAAATTTGAAGTCAATCAGCTTCAGACCGTCCGACGCGAATTCCTTAAACTGCTCCCAGTGCGCTGAGATGAAATTCGTCTGCGAAATTTGTTCGTAATACCCGCCGGAATTCGCCCAGCCAAGGTCTGTAAGCCTGGCAAGAATCGCCCCGATCGGCTCTGCTTTGGAGAGCAACGCGGCGGGAACGCCCATCATAATCGTTATCGGGAAAGTAATCGCGCGGTAAAGCGCAAGCCAAATCGGAAGCGGCAAAAGACCCCAAAGACATCCGGAGAGCTGGTTTACGCCCTCCTCCTTGTACATCTTCATGAGTTCCTGCTGGTATTTTTCCTTGTTCCCGGCGTATTTTTTCTCAAGCTCTTTCCTGCGAGGCTCAAGCCTTGCCTGGGCGAGCATTCCGCGTTTGCTCTTCATCTGGAACGGCAGCATAAGCGTTCTTATAATAATGGCAAACAGAATTATTGCCAAACCATAGTTCCTGACAAGCTCGTACAGCCACATGAGCAGCAGTCCAAACGGTTTCGCGATTGCGTCAAACATATGCGTCTCCTCCTCTTGCGCCGTTCGGCGTAAATTCTGCTTACGGCACGGGATCGTATCCGCCCTTGCACAGCGGGTTGCACTTCAATATTCGGCGCATGGACAGCCAGCTGCCCTTTACGGCGCCGTATTTCTCGATCGCCTCCATGCAATATCGGGAGCACGTCGGCTCGAAGCGGCATGACGGCGGGGTCATCGGCGAAATATATCTGCGGTACAGTCGCACTATTCCAAGCAGAACCCTTTTCACGGTTTTTCCCTCTCCACACCGAGAGCACCAAGCCTCCCGGCAAGCGAGCGCATATCTCCGCAAAGCCGCACGAAAGGCGCGGCAAGCGCAGCTCCGCGCGCGACGATAATCAGGTCAAAGCCCGGAATAAGATCCGCCTCGCAAAGGCGATATACCTCTCGCAACCTGCGGCGCAAGCGGTTTCGCACAACGGCATTGCCGAGCTTTGTACTCGCCGTGATACCCAGGCGATTGATCTCTCTCCCGTTTTTGCGCGCGTAAAGGACAAAACGCGGCGTCGCCACGCTTTTGCCTTTTGCGTAAAGCCTGCGGAAATCGCTGTTTTTCTTGAGGGAAACAGAAAATTTCATCCGGCGTCCCTCCCGGCTCAACGCAATTTACGCGGACAGCTTTGCGCGGCCCTTAGAGCGGCGTCGGGCAAGTACACGGCGCCCGTTGCGGGTGCGCATTCTCTTGCGGAAGCCATGCTCCTTTGAGCGCTGACGCTTTTTCGGCTGATAGGTTCTCTTCATGTTCGTTCCTCCAATATGTCCTCAGGCGCCGGAGCGCCGGAAAATGTAACGCCACGCACGGACAAAGCGCAATATTCGCTTGTCTATTAAGACGCAGAGGTCATTTTAACATTGCCCCCCGCTTTATGTCAATATTTATTTTATACGTTCAATAATCTTTCTGCCGCGCGCGTGACATTCTCCCGGCTTCCGAAAGCCGTCACGCGGATAAACCCCTCTCCGTTTTTGCCGAATCCCGCGCCCGGTGTGGTGACGATTTGGTGAGTGTTCAGCAGATAATCAAAGTACGCCCAGGAATCCCCGCTCGGGCATTTGAACCATATGTACGGTGAATTGTCGCCGCCGCAATGCCATAATCCAAGCTTCGCCACAGCGTCGCCTATTATCTTCGCATTCGCAAGGTAATACGCTAT
>JAITGW010000195.1 GCA_031280325.1 Oscillospiraceae bacterium | reverse complement strand
TCTTGAAGAACGCCATTTCCCCGTCCTCATACAGCGGCAGCTGCTTGAGGTCAAGGCGCGGCGCGTCGACGTGCGCCACAACGATGTTAAGTCCGTCCAAAATTGGTCTTTTACCGATAACAGAAAGCATAAGCGACTTTCCGCCGAGGTTTTTGTACACCCTCGCGCCCGGCGGCAGCTGCTCGCTCCACGCGTCGGGCGCAATCTGGGCGAAGCCATGCGCCTCCGCAATCGAAACGGCGCGCGCAACAGCCTCGCGCTCTGTCTTTGCGGCACCGAGAAACGCCTTATAGTCCTCGCCGAAAGCGTATGCCGCGGCGATTTCCGCCTTGTCAAGCGCGTCGAACGCGTTGCGCCGCGTGTATAAAAGCTGTGAGCGTTCGTTTTTCCCCGTGTTTTCAGCCATCTATATTCCCTCCAACATGTGTTTGAATGTACGCAGGCACTCTGCCTGAAATTCCGCCGGATCGGAGTAATCGTTCGTCAAAACAAGGTCGCAGCCCGCCGCAAAAAACTCGTCAGGCTTCTGCGCGCCCAATCTAAGCTCCGCCCGTTCCCGCGATATTCCGTCACGCGTCATAATTCGCTCGAGCCGCGCCTCGCGCGGGGCCAGCACCGCCGCGGTTACGTCACACAGCGCGCCGAGTCCGCTCTCAATCAGGGCAATCGCGTCGATTATGGCAAGCGGAATTTTTTGAGCATCCGCACTGCGTATTCTGTCCAAACATTCGCGGATTACAAATCCATGCGTGATTTTGTTCAAGTCCGCCAGTGCGGCGGCGTCGCGGAATACAACCGCGCCAAGCGCCGCGCGGTCAAGCTTGCCGCCTGAGATTACGCCGGGAAAGCGCGCGTCAAGCGCGGACAGAAGCTCTCCGTTTGACACGAGGAGTTCGTGATACAGCGCGTCACAGTCAAGAACCAGCGCGCCGAGCGCTTCGAGCGCGCGCAGAGTAGTGGTTTTGCCGGCGCCGCTCCCTCCGGTGAGACCAAGGACGGAAATCCCGCCAAGCGCCGCGCCAAGACTACGCGACAGGCGGGCCTTGCTGACCGCGCCGCGCCGCAGTATTTTCGGCGGCGAGACGGTCATGTCCAAGACGGTAGATTCCACGCCGCCGGACGTGCCGCCCCCGTCGAGGATCCCGACGCCGACGGCCGCGGCGAACGCCGCGGCTTCTGAAAACGCGCGCGGAGCGGGTTGACCGGAGCTGTTTGCGGAAGTACACGCAAGAGGCGCTCCGCATTCCCGCAAAAGCGCCAGCGCGATCGGATGATCCGGCACGCGCAGCCCGACCGTATCGCTCTCAAGCCATGCGCCGCGCCGGCTTTTCAGCACAAGCGTCAGCGCCCCCGGCATGAAGTCCTTTGCAAGCCGCCTCACGCCGGGGGCTTCCTGCGCAAGGCGAAAAATCCAGGACTCTCCGGGAATCAGCAGGGAGATTTGCTTTTCCGGCGGGCGGTTTTTAAGCGCAAAAAGCCGCGCCGCCGCCTCCGGACTGTCCGCGCGGCACGCAATGCCGTACACCGTTTCGGTGGGGATTACGCAGAGCCCGCCGTCTTTGATGATTTTCGCGGCTTCCGCTATGGTCAATCGCCCCATGTCCGCGGTCAGCCGTTCATCGCGGTCAGCTTCGCCGCCTGATCAGCCATGACGAGCGCGTCGATAAGCTCGTCCAGCGCGCCGTCCATAATCGCGTCGATTTTATACAGGGTAAGACCGATACGGTGGTCGGTAACGCGGCCCTGCGGGAAGTTATAGGTGCGGATACGCTCGCTGCGGTCGCCCGTACCGACCTGGGTCTTGCGCGCCGCCGAGTTCTCCGCGATCTGCCGTTCAAGCTCCGCTTCGTACAGGCGCGAGGCAAGGATTTTCATCGCGCGATCCTTGTTTTTGTGCTGGCTGCGCTCGTCCTGGCATTCCACGACGGTGCCAGTGGGCAGATGTGTAATGCGGATCGCGCTCTCGGTCTTGTTCACGTGCTGACCTCCCGCGCCGGAGGCGCGGAACGTGTCTATTTGCAAATCGGCGGGGTTAATCTCAAATTCAACCTCGTCCATCTCCGGAAGCACCGCGACGGTTACCGTACTTGTGTGAATGCGCCCGGAGGACTCCGTATCCGGCACGCGCTGAACGCGGTGAACTCCGCTTTCAAACTTGAAGCGGGAATACGCGCCGTCGCCGCCGATGATAAAGCTGACCTCTTTCACCCCGCCAAGCTCCGTTTCGTTGAGATTTGCGATTTCAACCTTCCAGCGGCGCGCCTCGGCGTACATTGTGTACATGCGCATGAGGCTGTGGGCGAACAGAGCCGCCTCGTCTCCGCCGGCGCCGCCGCGGATCTCGATTATGACGTTTTTAGAGTCGTTCGGGTCACGCGGAAGCAGCAGGACGCGCAGCTCCTCTTCCATGCGCTCGATACCCTCCTGCGCGGCGGCAAGTTCCTCCCGCGCAAGCTCGCGAAGCTCCAGATCGGACATCATTTCCTCCGCCTCGTCGGATTCAAGGCGGTATTTTTTAAGTTTGCGATATGCCTCCGTAACCGGAGTTATTTCTTTAAGCTC
>JAITGW010000159.1 GCA_031280325.1 Oscillospiraceae bacterium | reverse complement strand
CAACGTCCTCCGGATGCTCAACGAGAGCCTTGGCGATATACTCCAGCAGCTCTTTCATTTACTGCGCGGCTTTCTTCAGAAGCGCCTTGACTGTATCTGTCGGCTGCGCGCCGTTCTTCACCCAATAGTCCGCCCGCTCCATGTTAAGCCTGATTTCAGACGGGCTTGTCTGCGGGTTATATGTGCCGATTTCCTCAATGAAGCGCCCGTCGCGCGGCGCGCGGGAATCCGCAACCACAATGCGGTAAAACGGAGCTTTTTTTGCTCCCATGCGGCGAAGTCTGATCTTGACCATTGTTCTTTTCCTCCAAAAAATTATACTATTTGTAATATATCAAATACCTGTTCCGGTAAATTGACCTTCCTAAAAACCAAACATACCCTTTCTGCCTTTTTTGCCGAAACCTCCGAGCATTCCGGGGGGCATTTTGCCCCTGGAAAGCTGCTTTGAGAGCTGTTTCATAGTCTCAAATTGCTTGAGCAGACGGTTGATGTCCACGACCTGCGTTCCGCTGCCCGCCGCGATTCGCTTCTTGCGCGAGGAGCTGATGAGAGCCGGATCCTCCCGCTCGCGCTTTGTCATGGAGAGGATTATCGCCTCTGTCCGCGTGAGCATTTTCTCATCTATGCTTGCCCCGGCAAGCGCCTTTGCGTCCACCCCGGGGAGCATTCCGGCGATTTCCCCGAGTCCGCCCATGCTGCGAAGCTGTGTAAGCTGGTCATAGTAATCGCTGAGCGTAAAGCGGTTTTTGGCGAGTTTTTCGCTAAGCTCCCGAGCCTTTTTTTCGTCAAAGCTCCGCTCCGCCTTTTCGATCAGCGTCATAACGTCGCCCATGCCGAGAATTCGCGACGCCATACGGTCGGGATGAAATACCTCTATCTGGTCGAGCTTTTCGCCCGTGCCCGCAAATTTAATCGGCTTTCCCGTCACCGCGCGGACGGACAGCGCGGCTCCGCCGCGCGCGTCTCCGTCGAGCTTTGTGATGATCAGTCCATCAATCCCAAGCGCGTCGTTAAATGCGGCGGCGGCATTCACGGCGTCCTGCCCCGTCATCGCGTCAACGACGAACAGGATTTCCGTGGGGCGCACCTCCGCCTTTATCCTGCGCAGCTCGTCCATAAGCGCTTCGTCGATATGAAGCCGCCCCGCGGTGTCGAGTATAACAAGGTCATTCCCGTGTTTTTCGGCGTGCGCCACCGCCGCCTTGGCGATTTTTACGGGATCCTCCGCGCCCATCTCAAACACGGGAATGTCAAGCTGCGCTCCGACGGTTTTTAGCTGCGCAATAGCGGCGGGACGGTAAATATCGCACGCGACAAGAATCGGCCGCTTTCCGTTCTGCCGCTTAAGCAGCGCCGCAAGCTTTGCGCCGTTCGTGGTTTTGCCCGCGCCCTGAAGCCCCACAAGCATGAGTATCGTCGGACCTCTGCCGGCGGAGGCGATTTTCGCGCTCGTCGCGCCCATAAGGGCGCAAAGCTCCTCATTTACGATCTTTATGACCATTTGCGCGGGAGAGAGCGACTCAAGCACATCCGTCCCGACTGCGCGGGCGGAGACCCGCGCGATAAAGTCCTTGACAACCTTATACGACACGTCCGCCTCAAGCAGCGCAAGGCGCACCTCGCGCATGGCGTCCTTAATGTCGGCTTCGCTCAGCCTGCCCTTGCCGCGCAGCTTCTTAAATGCGTTTCCGAGCTTTTCGGTAAGACTCTCAAACGCCATCGCTTACATCGTTCAGACAAGCGCACAGCTCCGCGCTATCGGCGTCCGCAGGATGCGCTTCCCGCAGACGCGCGGCGATCACCGCGGCTTTGTCAACGCGCTCCAAAAGCTTGTCGCGCCGCGCGACAACACCGAGCCTATGCTCAGCTTCGCGCATTTTCGCGACGCCGCGGATGACGGTATCGTGTACGCCGGGGACAGAAACGCCGACATTTTCAGCAATTTCCGCCAGCGATAGATCCTCGTAATAGTACATCTCGCAGTATTCCCGCTGTTTGTTGGTCAAAAGCGCGCCAAACGCGTCAAGCAGCGCCGCCATTTCAACAGTATTGCCTTTCACCGCGACCGCCCTTTCTTAATCAAATTAAGTTTAATTACTTTATATGTGTATACTACAGCATCCAATGCATTTTGTCAAGCCCCGATTAATAAAATTAATAAACGCGGCTTCGCGCCTCCGAGTGCCGGCATCGGCGCTTTGGGGTTCGGCGCGGCCCCGCGCACAAACCTTTTGTGGGAGGGCAAAAAATGCATTGCAGGATCGGCGATCTGCGCTGTAAGGAGCTTATCGATGTGAACACCGGCTGGCGGCTTGGCTATGTGACTGACGCGCTGTTTGATTTGCGCACGGGACAGCTTGTGTCACTCGTTGCGCCGGGCCCCTTTCGGCTGTTCGGCTTTTTGGGGCGCTGCGAGGAATATATCATTCCGTGGGCGTGCGTCAAGCGAATCGGCGACGATATTATCCTTGTGGATTCTCCCGAGGAACCTCGCAGGACGAAAAATACCCGGCGGGGAAGATAACAGAGTCGGAGACATCTCTTGGCGGCTGGTATCCGCTTCGTCGGAGCTTCGGCGCCGCAGAGCGTCAGCGGCGAAAAACCGAGTTCCGCGGCGGCGATCTCGGTATCCGGCGCAAAAACAAAAACATATATCCAGGACAATCGCCAAAATCCGCGCGCTTTTCCCCGTTCCGGAGTACAGTTTTGTAGAATATGATTGTCTTTTGCCTGCGCGTATAAAAGCCTGCCCTCTCGGGAAATACTGTCACACGGTAAGACAGACCCGAAAGGGGGCAATTACAATGAACAAGGTTGAGCTTTCCGGCGTTAACACCTCTCGCCTTAAAACCCTCGGCAATGACGAGACTAACTCGCTGCTGCTCCGCGCCCACGAGGGAGATAAGCAGGCGCGTGAGGATCTTATAAACGGAAACCTCCGGCTCGTGCTGTCGGTAATCCAGAAATTCACAAATCGCGGCGAAAACGCCGACGATCTTTTCCAGGTCGGCTGTATCGGACTCATGAAAGCAATTGACAATTTCGACACGAGTCTGGGCGTGCGGTTTTCCACTTACGGCGTGCCGATGATAATCGGCGAGCTACGCCGCTATCTGCGGGACAACAGCGTTATCCGCGTCTCGCGCGGTATGCGCGACATCGCATATCGCGCCCTCTCCGTCAAGGAGAAAATTCAGAACGAAACCCAGCGCGAACCGACTGTGGAGGAAATTGCAAAGGCGCTTGACATATCTCGGGAGGAGGTTGTCATGGCTCTTGACGCGATAAGCGACCCGGTGTCGCTGTATGAGCCTCTGTATACCGACGGGGGAGAAAGTCTTTGCGTCGTCGATCAGGTTCGCGACACGAAAAACACCGACGAGCAATGGCTTGAGCAGATCGCGCTCGGCGACGCGATAGAGCGCCTGGGCGAGCGCGAGCGGCATATCCTCGCCCTTCGGTTCTACTACGGCAAAACGCAGATGGAGGTCGCCTCTGAGATCGGGATTTCCCAGGCGCAGGTCTCG
>JAITGW010000061.1 GCA_031280325.1 Oscillospiraceae bacterium | reverse complement strand
GCTTGACCTTGTAATAACTGACCACCATGAGTGCCGCGACGCGCTGCCTGACGCGGCTGCCGTCGTTGACCCGAAATGCCGCGACTGTGACTACAAGAACCCGCTGCTTGCGGGAGTGGGTGTCGCGTTCAAGCTCATTTGCGCGCTGGAGTCTGACAGAACTGCCGGCGAAATGCTCGACAGATACGGCGATTTTGTCGCGATCGGCACTGTCGCCGACGTAATGCCCGTGACGGGGGAGAACCGCGCGCTGATTAAGGGCGGACTGCGCAAGCTTTCAAGGGAGCCGCGTCCGGGGCTTACGGCGCTTATGCGTGTGTCCGGCGTGCCGCGCTCGACAATAAATACCGCGACGATCGGCTTCTCGCTTGCCCCGCGCCTTAACGCCGCGGGGCGTATGGGACAGACGGATTTAAGCGTGAGCATACTTTTGACCGAGGACGCGCACGAGGCGGAGGTGCTTACGCGGCAGCTCTGCGACCTCAATGACGAGCGGCGCAGGCTTGAGAGCGGAATATTTGACGAGGTGAAACGGATACTGGAGGATAATCCGCCTGACGGTCCGATTGTTATGTCGGGTGAAAACTGGTATCACGGTGTCATGGGAATTGTCGCCGCGCGCGCGGCGGAGCGCTGGATGACTCCGGCGATTATGATAAATGTTGACGCAGAGGGGATCGGACGCGGCTCGTGCCGAAGCTACGGCGAATTCAAGATGTACTCCGCGCTGTCCGGCTGCTCTGACCTGCTCATGAATTTCGGCGGTCACGAGATGGCTGCCGGAATTACAATACACAGGGACAACATCGCGGCGCTGCGCGAATGCATTACACAGCGCTATCGCGAGACAATCAAGGTTTGCCCCGCGCCGACGCTCCGTTTGGATTTCGAGGTTGAAAAGGCGCAGCTGCTCGACATCACAAACGTCGAGGCGCTTGAGAGGGTGGAGCCGTTCGGCGTCGGAAACTTCGCGCCGGCAATGGTGATACGCTCCGCGCGGCTGGCGCTCATATCCGGAGTGGGAGGCGGAAAGCACACGCGGATGCGCATCGAAAAGTGCGGGAGAGCGCTTGACTGCATATTTTTCGCGGCGGAGACGGCATCCCTCGGCATAGCCGAGGGCGATATGATTGACGTTGCGTTCGAGCCGCAGATAAACGAGTTCCGCGGGCGCAAAAGCGTTCAGCTGCATGTGATTGATGTGCGCCTGTCAGGTGATTAACGCGTTTGCGGCGGATTAGGCGAAGCGGCGCGCATATCGAGCGAGAAAAGCCGACGGGCGGCTTTGCCGCAAGCGCTCGGCTTGCTCGAGCGGATTATCATAGATAAATCGGTCAGAGGGTGATTTTATGGAGCAAAACGTCACGCGGCTTTACGAAGAGTTTGAGTCTCAGGTGCGCCTGTCAAACCCGGCGGCGGATTTTGAGCGGATGCGCCGCGCGTTTGAATTTGCCGATTCGCTCCACGCCGGGCAAACGCGGCGGGATGGCTCGCCGTATATTACTCATCCGCTTGCCACGGCGGCAATCGTCGCAGAGCTGGGTCTGGATGACGATTCGCTCATTGCGGCGCTCCTGCATGACTGTATTGAGGATACCGCCACGACTCATGCCGACGTTGAAAAGCTTTTTGGGCGGGACGTTGCCGATATTGTTGACGGCGTCACAAAGCTCACCCGCGTACAGTATACGAGCAAAGAAGAGGAGCAGATGGAAAATCTGCGCAAAATGCTCATGGCGATGGCGCGGGATATACGGGTTATACTCATCAAAATTGCGGATCGACTCCACAACATGCGCACGATGGAATATCAGACGCCGGAAAAACAGCGTGAAAAGTCGCGCGAAACGATGGAGATTTACGCGCCGATAGCCCATAGGCTTGGAATGCAGCGCATAAAGTGGGAGCTTGAAGATCTGTCGCTGTATTTTCTTGATACGGTTGCGTATCAGGAAATAAAGCAGGGGCTTGAGGGACGTGAGCGAGAGAACGCGGGATTTTTCCGCCGCACGGAAAACCGCATACGCGAGCATTTGCGCGACGGCAACTGCGAGTGCGAGGTATACGGCCGAGTCAAGCACATATACAGCATTTACCGCAAGATGATGGCGCAAAACAAGACGTTTCAAGAGATTTTAGATCTGTATGCGTTCCGGGTTGTGGTGGATTCCATTGCCGAGTGTTTCCACGCGCTTGGGCACATTCACGAGCTGTTCAATCCCATTCCCGGCAAATTCAAGGATTACATCACCCTGCCTAAGCCAAACGGGTATCAGAGCATACACACCTCTGTAATAGGCGACGGCGGGATTCCGCTTGAGGTTCAGATACGCACCTGGGAAATGCACCAGCAGGCGGAATACGGCGTGGCGGCGCACTGGAAATACAAGCGCGGGCTGGAGCGTGTCGAGGGAGAAGAAAAATTTGCATGGATACGGCGGCTGCTGGAATCACAGCAGGAGTCTGACCCGCAGGAGTTTGTCCAGGCGCTGAAAACAGATATGTTTGCCGACGAAGTGTTCGTGTTTACGCCGAAGGGCGACGTTGTAAATCTGCCCGCCGGCGCGACGCCGATTGACTTTGCCTACGGCATTCACTCCGCGGTGGGCAACAGCATGACGGGCGCGATTGTCAACGGGCGTATTGTGCCGTACAGTCACGCGCTGCAAAACGGCGATATTGTCGAGGTGCTCACATCCAAATCCTCCAAGGGCCCAAGCCGTGATTGGCTGAACATCATCAAAAGCCCGGAGGCGCGGAATAAAATACGCCAGTGGTTCAAAAAAGAGAAGCGGGAGGAGAATATTCTCCATGGGCGCGTCTCGTTTGAGTCTGAACTGAGGAGAAATAATCTCACGCTAGCCGACTTTCTGCGAGATGACGTGCTGACGAAGGCGCTTAAAAAGTTGGCCTATCCAACGGCGGATGATTTTTACGCCGCGATAGGCTATGGCGGCATGAGCGCGCAAAAGGCTGTCAACAAAATCCGCGACGATATTCAAATTGCCGTAAAAACCCGCAAAACTGAAGAGAAAAGCGAGCTCCCCGCGCCGCGGCCGGTTCCGCGCGGAAAGCCTGTCAGCGGCGTTGTCGTAGAGGGGTTGGATAACTGTCTTGTCAAGTTTGCCCGCTGCTGCACTCCTGTGCCGGGCGACTCGATTATCGGCTTCATCACCCGCGGCTATGGCGTGTCGGTTCATAGGGGCGACTGTCAGAATTATATCAAATCCCGCAGCAATCCGGAGGAGTCCGGAAGGTGGATAAGCGTTGAATGGGCAAACGGCGAGAGCGATGTGTTTTCGGCGAGTCTGTCGGTCGCGTTTATACGCCGCGCCGGCGCGATACTCGACGTTACGAACGCAGTTGCGGGGCTGAAAATCCGCATGACGCAGATGAGCGCACGGGAGGATGGCAACGTTACCTCCGTACATATGACGCTGTCTGTAAAAAACAGCGACGAGCTTGGCGCGCTGATCTCGCGACTGCAGAACCTTGAGGGAGCGCTTGAGATACGCAGGACGGAAGCGTAAGCGGCGCGCATTGACATCCGCCTGCGATCCTGTATAATTACAAAGGCTTAGGCTGGCACAAAAATAAGCATACGGAGAAAACAAATGAAGCTCGGAATCGTCGGACTGCCCAATGTGGGCAAATCAACGCTGTTCAACGCCATCACCGCCGCCGGGGCGGAGTGCGCCAACTATCCTTTCTGCACAATCGAACCGAACGTGGGCGTCGTTCCGGTGCCGGATATAAGGCTGGACTTTCTCGCGGAGATGTACTCGCCGAAAAAGCGAACACCCGCCGTAATCGAATTCGTGGACATCGCGGGACTGGTGCGCGGAGCGTCGCGGGGGGAAGGCTTGGGAAACAAATTCCTGTCGAACATCCGCTCTACTGACGCGATTATCCATGTCGTGAGATG
>JAITGW010000023.1 GCA_031280325.1 Oscillospiraceae bacterium | reverse complement strand
ATCTGCTCCGCCGTCGTGGAATATGGAATTTCGGTTATCTCAACGAGATTTTCCTCCTTGACATATTTCCATTTCGCACGCACCGTGACGCTTCCGCGCCCTGTTTCATAGATGCCCCGTATGTCGGCGGCGTTATACAGCAGCTCTCCCCCGGTCGGAAAATCCGGCCCCGGCAGAACGGACAGCAAATCGCAGCTCGGGTCGCGCAGATATTCGATCGTCGCGCGGCACACCTCCGCAAGGTTGAAGCCGCAGATGTTTGACGCCATACCCACGGCAATACCCGTGTTCGCCGATACAAGAACGTTTGGAAACGTCGTCGGCAGAAGCGTCGGCTCCCTCATTGTTCCGTCGTAGTTGTCTGAAAACTCAACGGCGTCCTTGTCAATGTCGCGGAAAAGCTCGTGGCAGATCGCGCTCAGCTTCGCCTCGGTATATCTCGCGGCGGCGCACGCCATATCGCGGGAATAGACCTTGCCAAAGTTGCCTTTAGAGTCTACAAACGGGCTGAGCAGCGCCTCATACCCGCTTGACAGGCGCACCATCGTGTCGTAAATCGCGGAATCGCCGTGCGGGTTCAACCGCATCGTCTGCCCGACGATGTTTGACGACTTGCTCCGCCCGCCGGTAAGCAGTCCCATCCTGTACATAGTGTACAAAAGCTTGCGGTGAGAGGGCTTGTATCCGTCTATCTCCGGAATCGCGCGGGAGACGATCGCGCTCATGGCATACGGCATGAAGTTTGTCTCAAGCGTCCGCGTAATCGGCTCCTCAAGCACCTCCGCCCGCAAACCAATCACGTTCGGATCGACGGGCGGCTTTTTGTTTTCGGATTCTTTCTTTTTTGCCATACAAAGTCACCTGCCTGTGTGTATTTTGATTGGGACGCGGACGCGCGCTAGCTTAAATCGGCAGTGTCGAGATACATGTGCCCAACGTCCGCGATATGCTCCTTTCGACCCGGGAGATTGTCCCCAAGCAGCATGTCAAACACCTCCGCCGTGCGCAAAATATCCTCCGGCATGACGCGGATAAGCCGCCGCGTCTCCGGATTCATTGTCGTGAGCCACATCATGCCCGGATCGTTCTCGCCAAGCCCCTTGCTTCGCTGAATTGTGTGCTTCGCTCCGCCGAGCGACGCGATGATTTCGGCCTTCTCCCGCTCGCGATACGCGAAATACGTCTTTCCTCCGGAGTTAATCTCAAACAGCGGGGACTCCGCGATGTACACGCGCCCTTTTTCAATCAGCGTCGGCACAAGCCGGTAGAGCATCGTCAGAATCAGCGTGCGGATATGATAGCCGTCCTCGTCCGCGTCTGTGCAGATAATGACCTTCTCCCACCGCAGCGCGGACAGGTCGAACGCCGACAGGTCGCGCGTGTGCTTATTTTGAATCTCAACGCCGCAGCCGAGTACGCGCAAGAGATCCGTGATAATCTCGCTCTTGAAAATCTTGTCGTAATCCGCCTTGAGACAGTTTAGAATCTTGCCTCGCACGGGCATTATCCCCTGAAAGTCCGGGTCTCGCGAGAGCTTGCACGCGCCGAGCGCGGAATCTCCCTCGACGATATAAATCTCGCGGCGCGCGGCGTCCTTTGTGCGGCAGTCCACAAATTTCTGCACGCGCGACATCACATCCACGCTCCCCGTGAGCTTTTTCTTGATGTTAAGACGCGCCTTTTCGGCTGTTTCGCGGCTGCGCTTGTTAATCAGCGCCTGTTCGGCGGCGCGCGCCGCCTCCGCCGGATTCTCGATGAACCAAACCTCGAGCTTCTCGCGCAAAAACTCTGCCGTCGCGTCCTGTATAAACTTGTTTGTAATGGACTTTTTCGTCTGATTTTCATACGACGTCTGCGTCGAAAAGCAGTTTGTAACCAAAATCAGGCAGTCCGTGATGTCCGCCCAGCTCACCTTGCTCTCGTTTTTCTGATATTTACTGTTTTTCTTCAGATATGAATCAAGCTCCGCCACAAACGCCGCGCGCGCCGCCTTTTCCGGCGCGCCGCCGTATTCGAGCCACGAAGAGTTATGGTAATATTCGATTAGATTCACGCGGTTAGAAAAGCAGAAGCACGCCGAGAGGCGAACCTTGTATTCGGGCTTGTCCGCGCGGTCGCGTCCGCGCTTTTCCGTCTCGATGAACATCGGTCGGGTAAGCGCGTCCTCACCTGAAAGCTCCGTAACATAGTCGAGTATGCCGTTGGCGTATAAAAACTGTGTTTCCTCAAACGTTCCGGCTTCGGTCTGGTTGCGGAAGCGGAAGATTATTCCGGGATTAACGACGCTCTGCCGCTTTAGCGTATCGGCAAAATATTCAGCCGGGACGGCAATATCCGTGAACACGTCGAGATCCGGCTTCCAGCGTATGACTGTCCCCGTGCGCTTACCCGTGTGCGGCTCGCTTGACAGTCCGCCGACGTTTTCGCCCTTTTCAAAGCGGAGCGAATACTTCTTTCCGTCGCGATAGCTGATAACGTCCATGTACTCCGACGAATATTGCGTCGCGCAGGAGCCGAGACCGTTGAGTCCAAGCGAAAATTCATAGTTCTCGCCCTCATCGTTTGAGTATTTCCCTCCGGCGTAAAGCTCGCAGAACACAAGCTCCCAGTTATACCGCCCCTCGGACTCGTTCCAGTCCACGGGGCAGCCCCGTCCAAAGTCCTCCACAGACACGGAAAGGTCGGCATGGCGCGTAATGATTACCTCGCGTCCGTGCCCCTCCCGCGCCTCATCGATTGCGTTTGAGAGAATCTCGAACACCGCGTGTTCGCAGCCGTCGAGACCGTCAGAGCCGAAAATTACTCCCGGGCGGCGCCGAACCCTGTCCGCGCCCTTGAGGGATGAAATTGATTCGTTTGTATAAGCCGCAGTCGTTTTTGCCATTATTTCACCTCGTAAAGTGCATTATATAGTATCTGCGACTAAATTGCAACACAAAATGCGGACGAAAATACACAGAGATATGGGAGAGGGCATAACGCCCTCTCCCATATCTGAATAAGCCTTCAAAAAAGGCTGTGCGACAGCCGGAACGGAACATTACACATTGACGCGCGGCGCAAGAATAAAAAAAAGGTCACACGCTCACCGCAGTCACATCTACTCCGCAAACTCCTCCGGCGGCGGGAAGCACGCGCCGCAGATATTGCAGC
>JAITGW010000021.1 GCA_031280325.1 Oscillospiraceae bacterium | reverse complement strand
AATGACCTCCGAATATTTGTGCGCGTCCGCGCGGATCATCGGGCGCGCGTTATCCAAAACGGTATTTTTATGTAGTATATCACAGGCGAGGAAGCAAAACAACAATAAATATATGAATTTATATAATTTTTCCGGAAAAATATTCCGCGATTCCGGGATGAAAGAGCGTCTGTATTGCTGCGCTGATTAAAAGCGCCGCCGCGTTTGCCAGAACAATCGGAACGGAGCCGCGGAGCGCGCCCGTCTCAGACCTTGCTCCGCCGGAGGCGCGGATCAGGCGCGCTGAGGCGCGGAAGGCGCGCTCTGACAGGAGGAAGAGAAAAGGAATAGTCAGCAGCGCGCGCGGCATGACCGAAACGAGCGCGTATGGGATCCCCGCGCCGCCGAATACGCGGACTATTCCCGCCATTGAAAAACAGAGAAAAAAACCGCGCGCCGCCGCCAGTGCAGGAATACCCGCTACGCCGATTGTGGAGCAGCCCAGAGCAAGCGCGATAAGCGCGTATTTTGACTCGGAGAGAAGATTGCCGAAAAATCCGGAAGAAGCGGGCGAGAGCAGGTGCTCTCGAAGCTGCGCGCCCGGCGTGACAAGCTCGGCGGCGAGCGTTCCGGCAACGCAGCCGGCGATGAACAGCGCCGAAATACGGGCAAGACCGGCGGAGAGACCGGAGCCGATTTGCAAGTTTCTCTTTCGCATTGGCAAAGACCTCTTTTGTCAGAATGAGTACAACAGTAATATCCGCAGACAGCGCTTTTCGGCCGGGGAGAGACGGCGCGCAACCGGCGTGTCCGCGGACACGCTGAGTGCCGGAGAGGATTTTGCCCGACAGAGCTGATTGCAACTCAGGCTTTGCGCTTTTTGACGTGCCGCCCTTTGGCGGACGCCGAAAATATCCCGCCGAGCGCGCCGCCGGAGAAAGTGAACGCCAGCGTAAGCGCCGTGCCGCGTCCGGGGAAGCTTGCCGCATCATTAAGCAACGAACAGAGCGAGATAATGAGAAACAGCGCGCAGCCGCCGGCAAGACTGACGGGAAGCTTGCGTTTTCCGTAACGGCGCGCGGAAGTTATTCCGCAAACAAGGGCGGAGGGAAGCGCGGAGGCGTGAGCGTAAAGCCCCATATGCCCTTCCGAGAGCTTTGACGAGGCGACAAGCGCCGCGCCGACAGCGTACAGCGCCGCGAGTGTGACTATTCCGCCGATTAGACCTCGGGCAAGCGCCGGAGCAATTCCGGGTGTGCTGTTTTTTTCATCGCTGTTCATAAACGCATCCGCCTTTCACGCTGGCTTGTACATTCTATTCGGCGCGGCCGCGAATATGACGCGCTTTGAGGAGGAAAATTTACGGCGGCGTAATAGGCGAATGAAAATTTCCGTTTCACTGTATTTATTTTTAATATCTTGCGGCAAAACCGCGCACAATAAGACGGCGGACGAAAACCGTTGATTACAGACGCCGGCAAGCGGGAGAAAATACGGATCCGGGCGCGAAAGCCGGATTTGTGCGCGGGACGCGGTAATAACAGAAATTTTGCGCAGGCGGACGCTGCAAGGCGGTATAACCTTGAGGTAAAGTTCATGCTTTTTTTGTAACTTGTGCTATATATCATAAAAAATTGCGCAAATCGTGAAAAACACCGTCAAATTGTTAATAGGGTCTTGACAAACTATTAAAAATATATTACTATTACCCACAGTGATAGGTAGCGTCCGGCTTGATATAATCAAAAGCTATATGGGTTGGGCGCGGAAAAATTGCACAGCGGATGAGGTCGGTCGTACACAGCGGTTCCATTGTTCTTATGTGTAACGGTCAGCGTTTTGTTGTGCGATGCTATTAAACCAAAAAGAGGGAAGGATATCATGGGACAATATTTAGAGTTTTCCGGTATCGGCAAGTCGTTCCCCGGCGTTCGCGCGCTTGACAACATCAGTTTCCGCGCGGAAGCCGGAAAGGTTCTCGCCTTGCTTGGGGAAAACGGCGCCGGTAAGAGTACGCTGCTTAAAATCATGAGCGGCGACCTTAAACCGGACGAGGGCACGCTCAGCCTTGACGGCGTAGTGCAGAACTACGCTTCGCCAAACGACGCGATCAAGGCCGGAGTCAGCGTCATTTACCAGGAGCGCCAGCTTATTCCGTCGCTGTCCGTCGCGGAAAACATTTTTCCGGGTCAGCTGCCGGTCAAGGCGGGGATTTTTGTCGATAAGCGCAAGCTGTATGAAGATACTCGCAAGGTTATCGACAAGTTCGGTCTGCCGATTGATCCGTCAACGCCGGTCGGAATGCTGTCCGTTGCCTACCAGCAAATGGTTGAAATCATGAAAGCGTACCGCCGCGACAGCCAGATAATCGCATTTGACGAGCCGACGGCTCCGCTGACCGACAAGGAAATCGAGATTCTCTTCCACACGATCGCAGAGCTTAAAGCGGCGGGGAAGATCATAATCTATGTTTCTCACCGCATGAACGAAATCTTCGAGATTTCGGACGAGATTGTCATTATGAAGGACGGCCGCTATGTCAAGACTGTCGCGACCGCCGATACGAACGAGCAGGAGATTGTAAAGGCAATGGTCGGGCGCGACATCGGCGACACATACGCAAACCTGAAGCGCAACGATAAAAAGGGCGACGTTCTGCTTGAGCTTGAAAATGTTTCGACTGACTTTATTGATAACGTTTCCTTCAAGCTTCACCGCGGCGAGATTATCGGACTCGCGGGACTTGTCGGCGCGGGTCGCAGCGAGGTTGCGCGCGCAATATTCGGCGCCGACAAGCTGCTTGGCGGGAAGATCACGCTTGACGGCAAGGTTTGCGATTTTAAGAACCCCAAGGACGCGATCGAGGCCGGCATCGCCCTCTGCCCGGAGGATCGCAAGGAGCAGGGGCTTATCCTGTTCCGCAGCATTAGGGACAACATCACGGCTCCTGTGCTGAAGAAGGCGTCCAACGGCATTTTCCGTAACATGGCGCTTGAGAAAAAGCTCTCCCACGCCGCGATTGAGAAATTCTCAATCAAAACGCCGAGCGAGGATAAGATCGTGCTTGAGCTTTCCGGCGGAAACCAGCAGAAGGTCATTCTCGGCCGCTGGACAAACGAGCTTATTGATACAAAGATTCTGATTCTCGACGAGCCGACGAAGGGTATCGACGTCGGAACCAAGGCGGAGATTTATCAGATGGTGTGCGACCTCGCGGGTCAGGGCTATGGCGTTATCTTCATCTCGTCAGAGCTTACGGAGGTCATCAACGTATCCGATACG
>JAITGW010000196.1 GCA_031280325.1 Oscillospiraceae bacterium | reverse complement strand
AATCAGAGCGCCCGCCAGCGCGATTATCGCGCCGATAATTGTAATAATAATATCCTTCATCCGTTATACTCCTCCTGTCGTTTCTTCGCCGCATTGCGGCTTGTTCAAATAGTGTTTGCCGCTCCCGTCCGGCGGAACGCGCAAGCCGTGCTTGTTCAGGCTGTGCTTCTCCCCAAGGCTTTTGAGCGCATAGGTGAGCACGACGGCGATTATCTCCGTGATCGCAAGCGTCGAGACCTCCACGACAATCTGCGCCCTGCCAAGATACGCGAGGATGTAGCTCGCCCACACCCACAGCACGGCGTTTAAGACCACCGCCCACACGACGAGCTTCATCGTCTCGCGCTTTTTCTTTGCGGTGCGGATTTTTCCGCCGCCGTAAAGCTTCATCTCCTACCTGCCGCGCGGCGCGCCATGACCGCGACCTGCGCGCGCGTCGCCGGCGCGTTCGGACGTGTTCCGTCGGTGATTCCCTCCGCGACCGCGGCGCGGAACTCCGACTCCGCCTTGCCGAGCCCGACAGCTTCCGGCGCATCGTTCAGCAGCGCGGCGAGCGCGATTTTTACGTCTTCAGGCGCGCGTCCCGTCAGCTGCGACAACTCATTAAGCAATCCCATATCATCCTCCTCAAAATTTTTGTATTTCGGGCGGCACGCGCCCAGAACGAGCTTTATATCGCGTGTGCGCTCCTGCACCTGTCCGCCGTTTGCGTCCTTCCCGACGCCGGTGTTGCCTTCGATGGTGCGAATTTTGCCCTTCTCGACCGCGCTGACGGCGATTCCTGTAGTTATACCCGCCTTGTATAGCCGGCTTTATATTTTCCCACACAGGGCTGGCATCGTTGCCGTTGTTGCAGACCTCGGCAGTCCATACGGCATCACTGGGAATGTTGCCGGATATGCTCAAGCGGATCGCGGTGGGCATGTCATCGGCAGGCAGTGGCGCGGATAGCGTAATGGAGCAGCTGTACACCGTTTTGGTGAACGTGATATTTACCGGCGTACTCTCCGCTTTGCCGTCTGTGGTCTCTATGGTCATGGTGTGATCACCGTTGAGGACAGTCTGGAAATTGTCAACGCCGATGATAAAATGCAAAAAAACGCCGAACAAAAGATGCAGGTTAATGGCGAGGAGGGACAGCAAATGGCAGACTCTTTTCCAAGTCGTAAAGAGAGCAGAAAGGGCGAAAGAAAGGGGCAATTTGGATGGAACTCCGAAACGAGCGGCTCAAAGGAATGAGCTGCACAGACTTGGGGAGGAAATACAATCTTGACCCGCGAACGGCGAAGAAATATGCGCAGTCGGATCGTCGGCCGGAATATGTGCTGAGTGAGCCGAAAGCCTACGAAGCTGGATGCTTACAAACAACAGATGGAGATGTGGCTGGAGGAGGCTCCATACTCGGCTGTTCGCATTTTGGAAAAGCTTGCGGAGAGCGGATTTGACGGCAAATACAGCATTGTGAAAGAATATGTGCGCGGCAAAAAGGTGGATCTGAATGAAAAAGCGACGGTGCGGTTTGAAGCCATGCCGGGGCTGCAAGGTCAAGTGGATCGGGCGTTTTTCGAGAACTATCTGGCGCTTGAGGACGGTGAGTGAAAAAAGCTGTGCTGCTTTCTGATGATTTTGGAATACTCTCGGACACGGTATATTGAGTTCGTGACCGACATGAGCACGAACACGCTGATCCGCGGCCATCAGAATGCGTTCCATTACTTCGGCGGGTATCCGGAAGAGATTTTATGAAGCAGGCGGTCATTAAGCGGTTGCTGAAGCAGGAGGAGAGCACGCTCAACCGTCAGTTTGAGGCTTTTGCGGGGCTTTATGGCTTCAAGCCGGCGCTTTGCCGCCCATATCGAGGTCAAACAAAGGGCAAGGCGGAACGAACGGTGCAGCTTGTCCGGGACAATTTCATGATGGGCGTCAAGTACCAATCGCTGAATGACCTGAACGGACAGTCTCTGGCCTGGTGCAACAAGGTCAACGGCAAAACACACGCGACCACCAATGAAATTCCTTTTGAAAGGCTAAAAAAAGACTCTTTCCCGTGAGTACATCATCGACAGGAGCAATCTCCGCCGGGTGCAAAAAGACTGCCTCATCAGCTTTGCCGGCAGTCAGTATTCTGTGCCATCAGAATACGCCGGCAAGGATGTGGCAGTCGTCGCGCTGGATAATCTGCTCACCGCCTGCCATGAGGGAAAACAGATCGCCTCTCATCGAATAGCTTACAGCAAGAAGGACATGGTGGTCAATCCCATTCATTACCAGAGACTCACGGTTAAGCAATCTTTCGATGTTGAGAACACCCTCCTCACCGGCGACGATACCATAGACAAGCCGGTTGCTGTCCATGACCTGTCGGTCTATGACGAGGTGGCATTATGAGCGAATTTACCTACGAGAGGCTGCGGGAGAACCTTGAACGTCTGAAAATGAAAAACACCCTTGAGATACTGGATAACTATCTCGAAAGGGCGATTAAGGATAATACAAATGTCGTGGAGATACTCGATTACAGCTTCCAGCCGTCCATAGACAAGCGCCAGATCAATGAGCTGTGTACCATGCGGTTTCTGGACAACGCCGAAAACGTTATCTTTCTCGGCCTTCCGGGCGTGGGCAAAACCCACCTTGCCACGGCGCTAGGGATGGAAACCGCCAAGCGCCGCTTTTCCACCTACTATATCAACTGCCAGCAGCTCGTCGAGCAGCTCAAAAAGGCGCATTTTGAAAACCATCTGCCTGACAAGCTCAAAATTCTGGCCAAGTACAGGCTGCTCGTCATCGACGAGATCGGTTACCTGCCCATGGACATTCAGGGCGCGAACCTCTTTTTTCAGCTCATCACAAGGCGCTATGAAAAGGCTTCAACGATTTTCACCTCGAACAAAACCTTTTCCCGGTGGAACGAGCTCTTTTCCGACATGACCACCGCCTCCGCTATCTTTGACCGGGTGCTGCATCACTGCACCGTCATCAACATCAAAGGCGAAAGCTACCGCCTCAAAGAGCGCAAAGAGTATGTAGTGACTCATGGTGAGTCCTCGCTTTCGGCCTCGGCCGCATCATGCTGTCCGAGCATACGGCGTGCGATTTCGCGGCCCTGCTCCGACATGAGGTCGATTTCCGTGCGGTGCGACACGACGATTTGCTGCGGCGCGGCGACGAGGCCCCATCGAGCCTCGTCATGGAATTTTGCGATTGCGGGCACGAAGTCGCCGGAGAGCGCCGCGTCGTCGGCGTATTCGCGGAGTGTCTGCATCAGGGCGACGAGTTCGCGGGCGACGGCGTCCCCGGCGGCGGTACGCCGCGCCAATTCTTGTTCCGTAACGCCGAACCAGCGCGCAAGGCCCGAGATAAGCGGGTGCTTGTTTTCGCATAAGCATTCAAGCAGGAACTTTTTTCCGCTTCGGGCGACGTCAAAGGGCGTTTTGCAGTTGCAGAGCAGGTCGCCCTCCTCGTTTTCGGCGAGCAGCCGCGCGATGCGCTCCTGCGTCGGCGAGCGCTCATACCCCGACGACAGGATTTCGGCCAATTTGCGCTGTTTATCGTCTGGCAGCATTCGCAGGACGTTCGAGAGCGCGAGATCTTTCGGCTTCGGCGCGGGCGGCGGCGCTTGCAGCTTGGCAAGCTCCATCGCGGCGCGTTCCGCGACGGCTTCGGGAGAGTTGATGTTATGCATGACCCCCACCCCTCAAACGTTCGTCACGCGCTTATCCGCGCTGCGCCGATTACGCGACCGCCGCCAAAAAGCGGCGGAGCATTGCCGCAACCTCGGCGCGAGTGGCTTGCCCGTGCGGATCAAATATATTTTTTGCCTTGCCGCTCACAATGCCTTGGGCGGTAAGCGCGCTCACGGATTCACGGGCGTAGCGCGAGATAGCCGCACTGTCCGAAAACTTCAGTTCCGCTGCCGCGTCAGACGGAAGGGCGCCGCGCAATTGCGCGTATCGGTAGAGGATTGCCGCCAAATCCTGACGTGTAATCGGCGCGTCGGGCGCATATTTCCCGCCGCCAAGACCGTGTATAATGCCGTTGGAGGCGCCCCATTTCACAGCGTTTGCGTACCATGCGCCGCTTGCCACATCGTCAAACGGATTATCAAGACCGGATACGCTTGGTTCCCCCGCAATACGGTAGAGGACGGTCACAAGCATACCCCTTGTGATGGGGATTTGCGGACTGAACTTGTTCGATGTCGTGCCGCTCATCGAGCCGTTTACGTAAACATACAGCACATCGTCATAGAACCAGTCGCCGGTATGGATGTCGTCAAAGGGATTGGGCGGAGCGGAGGGCGCCTTGCCTGTGTCCGATTCGGGAGCCGGCGTCGATTCCGGAGGCGGGAGATTATAGCCGCCGCTGTTTTTCCGCAGTCCGCCGATCGCCGTTTGCAGGGCGGTTATTTGCCCGTCAACCGCGGTCTGCGTGACGTATTGCGTTGAACGAACAGCGGTGGCGTCGATAATCGCCGCTTGCAGGGCGGTCCATGTGACGGCGGTGTAATTATTATTTGCAATGGCGGC